>JBDHKE010000273.1:0-2807 GCA_039586555.1 Gemmatimonadota bacterium
CCTCTTCCCCACTGCGCGCGACGGGCTGGTCGCACATCCACTAACGGCACGACACCCGCGCAATCTGCCTTGCACATGACCGAGAATCGGGCCTTTCCCCTCCCGAGCTGACTGTCCTAAACTCAACACTGGCCAAGAAGCCGATGAATCTCCCCATGCGCCGGGCTGGGTCCAGGGGAGGATCAGGCTCCTGGGCTGGAAGGAAAAGGCGCGGGATGCCGATGAGGACGTGCAGTGAGAGCCCATGATTGAGGTCCGGGAGACGGCGCTCGCTGATTGGAACGAGTTCGTGCGCGGCCATCCTCGAGCCGTCTGCTACCACCTGTACCAGTGGAAGACCATCATCGAGAACGCCTACGGTCTACCCGCCCACTATCTCGGGGCCTACAGCGGCGATCGACTCGTCGGCGTCCTTCCCACGGGCGTACTCTGGCGTCCCTTCCGGCGTCGCCTCGCCGTCTCCATGCCCTTCTGCAGCTTCGCGGGCTGGTTGCTGGAGCCCGGCCAGGACGAGGAGCCGGTCATGCAGGGGTTCCTGGCCGGCCTGCGCGAACGAGGGGTGTCCAGTCTCGAGCTGCGAGCCATCGACTATTCGGATGCGGCGGAATCGGAAGAATCCACGCTCATGCTCGATCTGCCCGCTTCTCACGAGGTTCTGTGGAAGCAGCTCTCGGCGAAGGTCAGGAACCTGGTGCGCAATGCGCAGAGGTCGGGCCTCGTGGTCCAGCGGGGTGCGGACCAGGTGGCCGAGTTCTGCGATGTCTACTCCCTCACCATGGCGCAGCTCGGTAGCCCCTCACACTCCAGGTCCTTCTTCGTGGAGCTCTGCGAGCGGCTTCCGGAAAACACCGACATCGTCACCGTGCGCAGTGAGGGCCGGGCGGTGGCCGCCATGGTCCTGGTCCGATTCAGGGGCGTGCTGACCAACCCCTGGGCCGCGTCGCTGCGTGAGTACAGGTCCATGAGTCCCAACATGCTGCTCTACTGGGAAGCACTCAAGCGAGGCTGTGACGAGGGCATGGAACGGTTCGACTTCGGACGCAGCAACATCCACTCCGGGACCTACCGTTTCAAGACCCAATGGGGCGCCGAGCCGTACCCTCTCGCCTACCGGGTGATCTCGGTCACGGGCGCGGACACACCCTCGTCGGTGAGCTTCTACCGGGGCGCGCGGGCCTCGATCTTGAGCCGCCTCTGGAAACACCTTCCCTATCCGGTGGCCCGCCGGTTGGGGCCGATGCTCAGAAAGCACATTCCCTGAGACGCTGGGGGAGCTCAGCAGTGATGTTCCATGCGTTGTCCTTCGACATCGAGAACTGGCACCTCGGTTACAGTCTGAGGGGAATACCCGGGTGGGAGGAGGTGGAGTGTAGCGAGATGGCGACGATCGAGCGCATCTTGAAGCTGCTGGACGAGTTTGACACCAAGGCGACGTTCTTCGTCCTGGGGCGTCTGGCCGAAGAGCAGCCAGGGATCGTCAGGTGCCTCCACTCCGAGGGCCACGAGATCGCCAGCCATGGGCATGCCCACCTTCCCGTGCCGAGACATAGACCCGATAGCTTTCGAGAGGACCTTCGGCGCTCCATCGGCGTCCTCGAGGAGCTCACGAACGAGAGGGTCTCGGGCCACAGGGCCGCGGGATGGTCTGTCACCAGGGAGTGTCTCTGGGCCCTGGACATCCTCAAAGACGAGGGGCTCGACTACGATTCGAGCGTGTTCCCGACTGGCTTCCACAAGTACGGCTTTCCGGGGGCCACGCTGGGGGCCCATCTGCTTCCACTCCCGTCAGGCCGATCCATCCTGGAGTTCCCGGCCCAGGTGCTCTCCATCGGGCCCCTCAAGCTGCCTGCCGCTGGCGGCTTCTACTTCAGGGCCCTTCCTGTTGCGGTATCAGAGCGGGCGCTCAGGCAGTCGGAACAGAGGGGAGAGGGCGGCATGGTCTATCTCCATGCCCACGACCTCGACGCCGCGGCCCCCGTCGTGAAGTCGGGCCTCTGGCTGCGTCTGGTCCGCCACCACAACCTGGCCAGGGCAGAGGCGTACCTGCGCCGCCTACTCGAGCGTTTTCGCTTCCGCCCGGTCTGTGAGCTGGCGCACGCCTGTGCGCAGGGACGGTGAAAGGACCCCGACCATGAACCCGAGACGCTCCGCCAGGCTGTACCGAGAGGAGAGGAAGCGGGGGATCGTGGCCCGGTTCACGATCAAGGTGCTCGACATCCTGGCCCGCTTCTGCATACCACCCAAGCTCAGGATCTGGCTCTACAGGTTGATGGGCATCAGCATCGCCAGGAACGTCTTCATCGGCCTCGATTGCATGCTGGACAGCTCTTACCCGGAGTTGATCAGGATCGAGGACGATGTGGTCCTGTCCTTTCGGGTCATGGCAATTGCTCACGACGATGCCAAGGGGCTGGATCAGACGAGCAGCCGTCGCGACGACATGACCGTGGCCGAAGTCGTCTTCGCGAGGGGCTGTTATGTCGGCGCCGGCGCCATCCTGCTTCCGGGCGTGACGGTGGGCGAGGAGGCCGTCGTGGCGGCAGGCGCGGTGGTGACCAGGGATGTGCCTCCGCGAAGCGTCGTGGGCGGTGTTCCCGCGAGAGTCCTCAAGAAGATCCAGTGACAGGCTGCGGAGAACGCGAGATGAGCTGCAGGTTTCCCGGTGATGGCAGCTCCGGGGGAGCTTCCGAGACGGCGGGCCGATGAGGAGACTGCTCCGGATCATCCCGCTGGTCTCGCTCCTGTTCGTGACGGTCTACCTCTTCAGCTTCGACTACCTATCGCTCCCCCGAGTGGAGTCCGGCTCT
>JBDHKE010000274.1:0-2802 GCA_039586555.1 Gemmatimonadota bacterium
TGAGGTACCAGAGGCTGGACGATCTGGTGACCGCTATCGGTCTTCCCAAAGAGAGGCTCTGCACCTACTGCTGGGACGGCGCGGAAGGGTGAGCGATCGAACGCCCGCAGGAGGGCACCAGGGCCGCGACCGCCCCGCGGAGTCCGAGGGTCCGTCGCACCTGGACCCGGCCAGCGGGCATCCCAGGCGGCCTCACGACAAGCAGCTGGAGCCGCCTCCGCGTGAACACCGTGCGCCTTCCTTGGGCGAAGCCCTCACTCCGCTCCTCGCCGTAGCGGTCTTTCTGGGAGGCGGATACGGAGTCTTCGGTCTCCGCATCGAGACGATGCTCCTAGCCGCCGCGGGCATCGGGGGTCTCCTGGGCTGGCGTCTCGGCTATTCGTGGAAGGAGATGGAGAAGGGGATCATCACGGCGTTGTCCACGGCCATGCCCGCCATCTTCATCCTCATCACCATCGGGGCCCTGATCTCCAGCCTCATCGCCGCTGGGACCATCCCCATGCTCATCAGCTATGGGCTGGATCTCATGTCCCCCCGCTTCTTCCTCTTCACGGCGTGCATCATCTGCTCGGTGGTGTCGGTCCTGACGGGAACGGCCTGGGGGACGGCGGGGACGGTGGGGGTCGCGCTCATCGGGGTGGCGAACGGCCTGGGCATCCATCCCGGGGCTGCGGCGGGAGCCATCGTCGCAGGAGCGTACTTTGGCGACAAGATGAGCCCGTTCTCCGACACGACGAATCTGGCCCCGGTGGTGGCACGGTCAAATCTCTTCGACCACATCCGCTGGCTGGTGTGGACCACCGCACCAGCCTGGACCCTGGGATTGGGCGTCTACCTCCTGGTGGGACTGGGTAGTCGACCGGAGGCGGCCGCCGGTGTGGAGGAGCTCCAGGAAGCGCTCCGGTCTTCCTTCGCGTTCAGCCTGTGGCTTCTCCTTCCTCTCATCCTGATTCTGGGGTTCGCGATCCGTCAGGCTCCCATCATTCCGGGAATGCTCCTGGGCACGCTGACGGCCATCGTCCTGGCGGCTCTCTTCCAGGGTGAAGGCCTGACGTCGCTGGTAAACGCGGTCATCGTCGGCCACGCGCCCAGGACGGGGATCACGGAGGTGGACGGGCTCCTCGAAAGCGGTGGCATGCAAGGGATGATGGATCTCGTGCTCCTCATCCTCTGTGCCTTCGCTTTCGCAGGAGTTCTCCGGGCCACCGGGATGCTGGACCGGATTCTCCAGGCTCTCCGGAACGTCGTGAGATCCACCCTCGGCCTGGTGGCGTCCACGGTGGCATCGGGGATTCTGACCGCGGCGGTCACGGGCTCCTCGTACCTTTCCATCATCATCCCCGGGGAGCTCTTCACGGACGCGTTCAGGAAGGCGGACCTGGCGGCGAAGAACCTTTCCCGGACCCTGGAGGACTCCGGGACGGTGGTCGTTCCCCTGATTCCCTGGAGCGCCGCCGGCACCTTCATGACCGGAACCCTGGGGGTCGCCACGCTGGAATACCTTCCGTGGGCCATCATGAACTACACGGGGTTCCTTTTCGCCCTGGCGCTGGGAGCCACCGGAATCGGGATCGCTCGGCGCGTTCGCGAGGACGAGACGCTGCCGGGGAGTTGAGCGCCCGAGAGCCAACTACAGGAGACTGCGGCGTGAGCCAGGACATTCGGATTCGATATGGCGTGGTGATCCACGGCGGTGTGGGCACCCTGTCGCGGGTACAGATGACTCCACAGCTGGAGCGCGAGTACCGCGAAGCGCTCTCCCAATCCCTGCGGTCCGGGCACGAGGCTCTTATGCGAGGAGCCGGCGCGGACGCGGTGGTGGCGGCCATCCGGGTCATGGAGGACTCGCCGCTCTTCAACGCGGGGCGAGGCTCGAACTTCGATGCCTACGGTGCCATCACCATGGACGCCTCCCTCATGGTGGGTGAGGGGCGCATGGCCGGGGCGGTCGCCGGTGTGACGGACGTTCGCCACCCCATCGAGCTGGCGCGACTGGTGATGGAGCGGAGCGCCCACGTCATGCTCCATGGTTCCGGGGCCGAGGCGTTCGCTCGGGCCAACGGGGTCCCCTGGACGCCGCCATCGTTCTTCCGCACCGAGCGACGTTGGGAGATGCTCCGCGAGGCGAAGAAGCGGGAAGCCGCGAGCTCCTCTGAGGGCGCGGGTGGGGAGGGGACGGTCAGTCATGGAGCGACACCCTCGTCGGACGGGGAACGCCTGGACCGAACGTTCCTTGCCCAGGACGGGGCCTCCGGAACCGTGGGAGCCGTCTCCCTGGACCGGAACGGGGAACTGGTGGCTGGCACCTCCACAGGCGGCTCCGTCAACAAGCGCTGGGGGCGCATCGGAGACTCACCCATCATCGGAGCGGGGACCTACGCATCCTCCCACTGCGCGGTCTCCTGCACGGGACTGGGCGAGGCGTTCATCCGGCATGGAGTGGCCCGCGACCTGTGCGCCCGCATGGAGTACCTGGGTGAGTCGCTGGCGGCGGCTGCGGATGAGCTGGTTCTCGAGGTGCTCGCCGCCGAGGAAGCGACTGGAGGGATCGTGGCGGTGGATCGGCACGGGACGGTTCACATGCCCTTCAACACCGAAGGGATGTACCGGGGATATGTGGGCGAGGATGGAGAGCCCCGGGTGGCGATCTACCGGGATCCCCTGGCCCCTCTCGGCCTCTGACGCGAAGACGAGGGCTCGAGACTGGCTCGTAACGGACGGGCACCCGTGCCGTCACTTGATGGCATGAAAGGTGCTCAGCGGGGACTACGATTCCTCTCGACCCGGACTGGCTAGTGACCC
>JBDHKE010000275.1:0-3199 GCA_039586555.1 Gemmatimonadota bacterium
CGGGTAAGACCCCTTTCATCTGGCCCAGGCAGGTCCGCGTCCGGCGGACGGCCACACGGAAATCGTGCAGGAACTCGGAATCTAGATCCCGCTGCGTGCCGTCCTCGTTGGCCACCATCGTTTCGAGCAAGGTGCGCAGGACAGCGCGAACCGCCTGCTCGGTGGGAGTGTGAGGATCGACTTCCAACCGGAACTTCGACGAGGTGCCACCGGGGCGGACGCCGATCGCCGCCAGTGGAACGGATGGATCGCCGGCGTCTTCCCGGTTCAGATCCAGCTCGGTTTCCAGAAACTGCTCTAACTCGGCGCATTGCCGGCCGTACCCCTTGACCGGAAGCATCGATAGGCGGACGGGGAGGCGGTGGCGCCGGTCAGAAGATCCCGGGCTGGCCGCCGTGCCGTGCGTCAGCTCGATCCGGGCCACCGTCTTGTCATCGTCGTCGAGTATGCGCACAGCCTGCCCGCCGAGCTCGACCTCAACCACCGGCAGCAGGCGGCGCATCTCGATCACGGGCGCGATCGCCTCACGAAAGGAACCTGGCGGCAGATCCTGTGCGAAGGCAGGGATGGAGTCTCTATCCAGAAGATGCCGGATCGAGCCGTCCCGGTTCCTCCAGTTCAGCCTCCATCCACCTTCGGAGTGAACCGCGGAGAGGCTTCCTCCATCGTCGTGAAGACGCCCATCGAACGTATCGTAGTAGACCTCCCGGCGCTCGCCGCACGGCTCCGGAGCCGTGCGGAACCGTCCCCGCAAAGCCCCCAGTATCTGTCGTCCCGAGTTCAGGGATTCGACGACGTACATCGCCATTCAGGGGACCCTCTCGATAGGCGCGGAGCATTCTGCCACGGTTCATCCGAACCGAGCACTCCGGGAGAGCGCTCACTTCGCTCACCCTGGGATGCCACGCATGAAAACACGTATCCGACCTCTTATCCACATGGTAATCACCAGCCCGAAAAGACTTCGTCCACATGTGAGAAAAACGCAAGAATCTACACATGAATCCCGGCTGAACGGCCGGTGCCACCGCCGAACGCTCGCCAAGGAGATTGGCACGCGCCTTGCTGTTCATAAAACAACGCTACACGCTAGTTTCAGTTTTCATTCTCGACACTGGGCGCTTTTGGGAGAAGAGCCCGGGGCTCTCGGGGTGTGGGTCCGGCCGGCTGTCTTTTGCCCCTCAGGAAGAACGCGTCCGGAGCGCCCGGCGCCTGGATGATCTACGCAACCGACCACTGGAGGAGGTGATGGGCACGACTTTTGGCTCCACTCTGCAGCCGCTTTCCAACTCGGAATCCTGGGAAGCGAGCGCTTCGACGTTTGGGATTCCGAAACTACGCCGATTCTAGGGCGTTCGGGGGTAACCCATGGCCAATCGTAAAGCACTCTTCACTTTAGCCGCTTTGTTCGGCCTCATCCTGCTGCTGGGGATGGCCATTGCTGCCGATCTGTCGCCGAAAGAGCAGCTCGGCAAGTCCATCTACTTCGACGAGGACCTGTCCTTAAACTTCAACCAGTCCTGCGCGGCCTGCCACGACCCGGCGGCGGGGTGGACGGGTCCTTCTTCTCTCGTTAACGAGACCACGGTCGTGTACCCGGGCTCCTTTCCCGATCGCTTCGGTGACAGGAAGCCGCCCGCGGCGTCCTACGCCACGTTGAGTCCAATCCTGCATTTCGCGGAGGAGGGCGAGGACATCCTCTTCATCGGCGGCAACTTCTGGGACGGGAGGGCCACCGGTGAGAAGCTGGGCAACCCCGCGGCGGACCAGGCCCAGGGCCCGTTTCTGATCCCGGTCGCGCAGGCCTTGCCCGACAGCGCCTGCGTGGTCTACCGGGTTTGCACCGCTGCGTACCCGGTCAGCTTCGAGGAAGTCTTTGGCCCCTGTGACATCAGCTGGCCCGCCGACGTCGAGACAGTCTGCATGACGGAGGGAGGCACGGTCGCGCTCTCCGACGAGGACAGGGCCAAGTCCGATAGCGCCTACGACAGCATCGCCCTGGCCATTGCCGCCTTTGAGGACTCGGCCGAGGTCAATGCCTTCACCTCCAAGTACGACTACTTCCTCGCCGGCCTGGTCGACCTCACAAAGGAGGAGAAGAAGGGCCTCAACATGTTCAAGAGCAAGGGGAAGTGCGACTTCTGCCACGTGCTCGACCCGGGCCCCGGCGACACGCCGCCGCTTCTCACCGACTTCACCTACGACAACCTCGGGATCCCCATCAACCGCGACAATCCCGCCTTCGTCGCCAATCCCGACTTCCGGGATCCGGGCCTGGGAGGTTTCCTGGAAACGCGGCCCGAGTACGCGGAGTTCGCCGAGGAGAACATGGGCAAGCACAAGGTCCCCTCTCTGCGCAACGTTGACAAGCGGCCCTACGAGGGGTTCGTGAAGACCTACGGGCACAACGGTTACTTCAAGAGCCTCCTCGGAATCGTCCACTTCTACAACACGAGGGACGCCAAGAACCGCTGCGAGGATCCACTGGCCACAGAGGCCGAGGCCCTGGCCCAGAAGTGCTGGCCGGCTCCGGAGATCATGGAGAACGTCAACACCGACGAGCTGGGTGACCTCAAGCTCACCGATGACCAGGAGAAGGCGATTGTCGCCTTCCTGAAGACCCTCTCGGACGGATACGTTCTACCCGAATAGCACTGCATCCGGCGGGTGCGCGTCCCTCGCTGGGGCGCGCACCCCGTCAACCGCTTCCCGCGATTCGACCTCTGGCCTCTACCGGGGGGGCAGAACTCCCACGCATGGCCGAAGCAACCTCAATCGACAGCAACCTCAATCGACACCGTGGAAGACAAGAATCACAGATGAGAATGGCAAGTCTCCATCAGCCCTCCACAGGAGATTGCCGATGGCTCGGGCTGATGTTAAATTGTGGCGACACCGGTTGGTCATGAAACAGACCGCACGATACACAACTCTCTCATTGGGCCTGGCCTGGATCGCCAGCGCCGGCCTCATCGCCGGTGCGTGCCACAATCACTCGTACGCCGCACCGGATCACCCGGACGCTGACGGTCCCTCCTGCCACGCCTGCCTGTACGCTTTCTCGCTCTGGGAGCCAGCCGGTCTCTTCCCGCTGGTTCTGGAACCACCGGGCCGGTTTTCCGAGCTTCCCGAGAGCGACGCATCCGTTTTCGACCCCATCGAGACGCGTTCGCCTTTCACACGCGCGCCCCCCTCGCAC
>JBDHKE010000021.1:0-39967 GCA_039586555.1 Gemmatimonadota bacterium
GGAGATCGCTTCCGGCGGCCTCCAACTGGTCGTTGATCTCGTCCACTCTCGCCTTCAGGTCCGCCGAGCCCTGATCGGCACCAACCGTCAGGAGCGCCTCGGGGCCATCCGGGCTCGCCACGGGGTCCCCTGCGTTCGAGCACGCGGCGACGAAGAGAACGGCAGCCGCGCTCACCAGACCCGTCAGTGCTGTGACTCGGGCATTCAAAGTGGTACTCCTTGTGAAGGTTCTCACGCGGGCCACAGCCAGCCGAACGAGCCCGCCGTCAGGAGGGCGTAGACCAGGCCGTCGAAGGTGGACTTGAGGGTCGTGCTCCACGCCCGCTTGTACCAGATCGAGTTCTGCCAGAGCGCTACGGCGTAGCCCACAAAGGCCGTGCACCCCGTGAAGCGGAAGACCGCCGGATACTCGGCGCCGGGGCCGAGGGCCCGGCCGGCGATGTAGGCCGCGAAGATCCCCACAACTACGCTGTAGAGGAACCACAGCACCAGGTTCTTGCCCATCGGCTGCGGACCCTTGGGTAACACCGTGATGAACATCACCGGCCCTCTTTCGACCTTCTCCTTGAACTCCGGCGTGCTCATCTCCTTCTGGCTGCCCGGCCGCGGGATGACGTACTCGCCCGGGGGGATGGAGAAGTCTCGAAGGGCGTCCATGACCCCCTCTTCCTCCGGAACCTTCCCGAAATCCGAGCGATGGTAGGGGAGTAGCATATGGATGAGGGAACTGGCCACGAACACGAGTACAGCGGCGAGAAGGATCGGGAGCCAGAGCGACACTACCGGGATCATTGCCACCTCCGGGTCTCAGGACAGTGTGGCGCGTGGGCCGGGGAAGTACCGGACCAGTCTACTCCGCCCTCTCGTTCCAGGGCAAGCCAGCGGTCCGTCGTTGGAAGGACGGTCTACCGGGACGACGACCTGCTAGGGCGAAGACGCTCCGCGGTACCACTCCTCCACGACGCGCCGAAGCAGCGTCAGGGGCAGAGCGCCATTCCCCAGGGCGACACGGTGGAAGTCGCGGAGGTCGAAGTCGTCTCCAAGAGCGGCCCGAGCTTCCGCGCGGAGGCGGAGGATCTCCAGCCTGCCGATCATGTAGGCGCAGGCCTGCCCGGGAAAGACGATGTACCGCTCCACCTCGCTGACGACCTCGCCCTCGGGAATGCCGGTGTTCGCCAGCATGTAGTCGATGGCCTCCTCGCGGGTCCACCGCTTGTGGTGAATGCCCGTGTCGACCACCAGGCGCGCCGCCCTGAAGAGCTGGTCCCTCAGGTACCCCAAGCGGTCGTAGGGGTCGGCCTGGAAGCCCCGCTCCGCGGCGACCTGCTCGGCGTAGAGCGCCCACCCTTCGGAGTAGGCGGGGAAGGGAACGACGCGCCGGAAGAAGGGCAGTCCCCTCTGCTCCTGGGCCAGGGCAATCTGGAAGTGGTGACCTGGGATGGCTTCATGGTAGGCCAGGGTGCGCATGGCGAAGCGGGGGATCTCCTGTACGCTTCGCAGGTTCACGAAGAAGACCCCGGGCCGTGAACCGTCCAGGGAGGGAGGCTGGTAATAGGCCGCTGGCGCCGTCGCCTCCGTGAACTCGGGCACGCGCCGAACCTCCACTCTCGCCGCTGGCCGCATCGCGAAGAATGGGTCCATGCCGGAGTCGATCTCGTCGATGATCGCCTGGAAGTCTGCCAGAATCTGCTGTCGGCCCTGATCACTGTCCGGGTAGAGAAACCTGGGATCACGGTTCAGCTCCTGCAGCGTGGCCCCCAGGTCGTCCGTCGGATAGCCCTCCACTCGGAGGATGAGCTTCATCTCCTCCTGGATCCGGTCCACCTCCTGGAGCCCGAGCTGATGGACCTCTTCGGGTGGGAGGTCGGTCGTCGTGAAGCTCCTCAGGGCATAGGCGTAGTAGCGCTCCCCATCGGGCAGCTTCCATACCCCGTCGTCCGTGGTCGCCTCAGGCTCCAGTTCCACGAAATACTCGATCAGTCGCTGGTATGCCGGATAGACCGCCCTCTTGAGTTCCACCGCGGCTCCGCGGAGGAGCGCAGCCTTCTGCCTTTCGCCCAGGCCCTCGATTTCCGCGAGCTTGTCCTCGAGGTGGCTGAACAGGACGTGCTCCTCCGGTGGCGAGGCCACGAAGTCCCGCATCTCCCGGAGGACGTGGGTGATGACGAACCGCGGGGGCGCGACGCCCATCGCCTCCCGGGATTCCAGGGATTCCAGAAGCTGGTTGAACGCGGTGCCGAACTTGCCGAGTCGCTCGATGTAGTGGCGGGCGTCCCGTTCGGTCTCGATCAGGTGCGTGTTGATCATGAAGTTCGGAAGCCCACTCTGAATGCCCGCGAACTGGTTCACGGGATAGTCGTGGAAGGCGAACTCTGTCCCATCCACCGCGATGGTGAGGAAGAACTCCATCACGTCGTACGAGAGAGGGTCGGACAGCGTCTCCCGATCGTAGCGCTTCAGCATGTCCAGTGCGTCCTGCGCTCGCCGCAGGTCGCGTAGAGTGCTCTCGGGAGAAAGATCGTCCAGGTCGTTGTTGTGGAAATGGAGCCCGATGGGCTCGAGGACCCTCATGGACGTGAGCATCTGCGGATGGTCCAGCGCGAATTGCAGAAACACCCGTGCATAGAAGTGCTCGATGAACCAGGGCTTGCCCCAGACCGTGGGAACGAGGAACAGCGCCAGGGCAGCGACGAGCGTCAGCAGTGTGCCCAGCAGGATCTTCTTCCAGCGCTTCATGGGAGGACCGCCGACAAGGGATTCGAGAGATGGAAGACGAGGACCGTGGGTCCGCGGAGTACCACGGTGCAGTGTAGAACGTCGGCCGTTCGGGGGCCATAGGGGGCAATGGGAAGGCCACAGAGGCATGAGGGCCATGGAGGCACGAGGGCCACAGGGGTGTGAGGGCCGTTGGGGACGCTGCCCTCGGGGGACCGGCCGAGTCGCTTGTGAGAGAGTGGGGCCAGGTCGCAGATTGCCCTGCCCGGCGACGCCCGCCCCGTTGGTATGGGCGAGCGGGTCGCTGGCCTCGATGCCGAACGTGCACAAGCAGCGGAGGCGCAGATGATCTCTGATCTCGTTGTTCGAAGGCACCCAAGGAACTCCGCCCCAGTTCCTTCTCTGATCCTGTGCGCGGTCCTGGTGTTCCCGGCCCAGGTGACCGGACAAAGTCAGGGTGGGCTGCAGGGCCGGGAGTGGAGCGCCGAGGAGGTCATCAAGCAGGAGCGGTTCGCAGCACCGCCTGACGCCATCGCGGAGGCGGTGCTGGCGCCCCGCTACCTCAATGTCACGCTCACCAATCCAAGTCCCGACAAGCGGTGGTTCCTCAACGAGATCGGTGATGGCCCCGTCACGATGGACGTGTTCTCGAAGCCCTTCCACGAGCTCGGCGGAGTGTTCGTCGACTATGCGGCGAATCGCAGTCGCACCCTGACGACCCGGAACAACGTGGGCATCGAGCTGATCTCCGCCGAGGACGGGTCCACGGTGAGGGTCGAGGTGCCTGGCGGCGCCCGGGTCTCCAACGCCACCTGGTCCCCGGACGGGAGGCGCCTGGCGTTCTTCGCTCATTTCGATGATGCCACGCATATCTTCGTGGCCGACCCGGCCTCCGGGCGGTCGCGACAGCTCACCCGAACGCCCGTGCTCGCGAGTCTCTACACCGGCTTCAGCTGGTCGGGTGACGGGGAGCGCATCGCTACAGTTCTCGTTCCCAGTGGTCGCTCCCTCATGCCGGTGATGCCCTCTGTCCCCGTAGGCCCCCAGGTCAAGGTCACCGAGGACGCGGAGAATCGGCTGCGAACGTACGCGAGCCTGATGGCCACGCCTCATGACCAGGAACTCCTGGAGTGGCACGCGACCGGCCAGGTGGCGCTCATCGACGTGGACAGCCGCAGAGCCACCCACGTCGGTCCGCCGACCATGGTCCGGAGCCTGGACCTCTCGCCAGACGGACAGTATCTCCGCGTCACTCGCATGACGAAACCCTTCAGCTACGTCGTTCCGGTGGACGACTTCGGAAGCGTGGAAGAGGTGTGGGATGCCTCCGGTACCGTCTTCGCCACCGTGGACGTGGACTCCCTCGACACGGGTGTGTGGGACCCGGATCAACCACAGCCGCAGCCGGGACAGTTCGGACAGGGACGGCAGAGCGGCCGCAGGGAGGTGGCGTGGCGCCTGGACGGCCAGGGCCTGACGTTTCTCGAGCAGGAGCCGGCGCTGGAAGGTGAGGACACGGCCTCGGCGCGAAATCCGGCGCGGGGTCAGGAGGAGAGCCCCGCCGGGCAGCGCTCACGCCGCGAAGACCGGGTCATGCAGTGGCTACCCCCCTTCGACAGCGCCAACCTGGTGGTCGTCTACGAGAACAACGCTCGCGTCTCCAACCACCACTTCTCTCCTGATCACGAGATCCTCTTTCTGACCGAGCGCAACGGTCAGAACACCCACGAGTTCGCGGTCGACCTGAGCGATCCGGAGACCAAGCACACCCTGGCGCGCTATGAGTCCGACGACTTCTATGCCAACCCCGGGTCCCTGCTCATGACCCGGGGCCCGATCCCCAGCGGTCGTGGATCCAGGAGGTTCAGGTTCGGGGGAGGAGGCGCCGGTGGCGGCACGGTCCAACTCTCGGCGGATGGCGAGCACGTGTTCTACGTCGGCAGCGAGTACGACCCGAATCCCATGGAGGTCGGCCCGAAGAGCTTCATCGACAAGGTCGGTATCCAGAGCGGCGGACGAGATCGAATCTACGAGAGCGAAAATGACGGGCGCTATGAGCGAATCACCGCGGTGCTTGACATCGACATGGTCCGCCTGGTGGTTTCCCGGGAGACACCCACGGAGGTGCCCCAATCCTACCTTCGGGCGGGCGACCAGCTGACCCTCCTGACGGAAAACACCAACTACACGCCGGATCTCACCCACGCGCCCCGGGAGCGGTTCGTGGTGGAGCGCCCTGACGGGTTCAAGTTCCTGGTGAACGTCATCCTGCCGCCCGAGCACCGGTCGGGAACGCGCCTCCCGGCCATGTTCTGGTTCTACCCCCGGGAGTACACGGATCAGGAGGACTACGACGAGGGAGCCCGGACCTTCAACAAGAACTCCTTCCCGAACTTCGGCACCCGGTCCATGCAGTACCTGATCCGGCTCGGTTATGCCGTGGTGGAGCCCGATGCGCCCATCGTGGGCCCTGAGGGCCAGATGAACAACAACTACGAGCACGACCTCAGGAACAACCTGGCGGCGGTCATCGACGAGCTGGACCGCCGCGAGATCATCGACCGGGATCGGCTCGGGATCGGGGGGCACTCGTACGGCTCGTTCTCCACCGCCAACGCCATGGTGCACACCCCGTTCTTCAAGGCGGGCATCGCCGGCGACGGCAACTTCAACCGCACCCTCACTCCCCTCAGCTTCCAGAATGAGCGACGCATTCTGTGGGAGGCCAGGGAGGTCTATCTGTCCATGTCACCCTTCCTCTACGCCAACAATCTCACGGGTGCGCTGCTGATCTACCACGGCCTCCACGACCAGAACGAGGGCACCGCCCCGGAGCACGCGCCACGCATGTTCCACGCGCTCAACGGTCTGGGGAAGACGGCGGCGATGTATCTCTATCCCTTCGAGGATCACGGCCCGGCGACCAGGGAGACCCTGCTCGATCTGTGGGCCCGCTGGACCGCCTGGCTGGACATCTACGTCAAGAACGCGGGGCGGGAGGGGGAGCCTCCGGTGACGGAGGACAGCCCGAGCCGATCGAGGTAGCGGCCGAGACCTGCAGACCGGCGGCAGGCGGGAACCTTTTGGGTTCCGCCCGCCGGTGCCTCACGAGCCACCCAGCGCGCGGATCAGGTCCGTTCGGGTCAGGATGGACAGCTCGCCGTCCGGCTGCCGCACCAGCACGGCGGTGCAGCGGCCCTGAAGCTGCTCGGCGAGCTCGCGCAACGGAGCCGAGGCTTCCACCACGGGGAATGAATCTCCCATGACATCGCGGACCAGGCGGGAGCGAGCGTCCGGCTCCTCCATCAGGCGACTGAGAACCCCCTGCTCTGCCAGACTTCCTACGATCTCTCCGTTCTCGGTAACCGGTACCTGTGAGATCCCCCGATCCACCATGTGAGCGATGGCGTCCCCGAGGGTCATGTCGGCAGGCACGGAGACGAGGCCCTCGGGTGAGGCCGCCGCCGGCCGGGACTCCAGGAGCTCCTGCGCGGTGAGATGGTCGGTCTGCTCCAGAAACCCGTGTTCCGCCATCCAGGTGTCGTCATAGACCTTTCCCAGGTAGCGGAATCCACTGTCCGGAAGGAGCACCACCACCACTTCATCACCTGTCAACTGATCGCGGTGCCCGTCCAGCCACTGAAGCGCCCCAGCCGTGACCATGCCGCAGGAACCTCCCACGAACATTCCCTCCTCCCGACAGAGCCGGCGGGTCATGACCATCGCGTCTCTGTCGGTGACCCGAACGAAGTCGTCCACGATGTCGAAGTTCATGTTGCCGGCCAGGATGTCCTCTCCCACCCCTTCGGTGACGTAGGGATAGATCTCCCTCTCGTCGAACTCTCGAGTGTGGAAGTACTTCCAGTAGACCGAGCCGTAAGGATCCACACCCACCACCTTGACGTGGGGGTTCTTGCCCTTGAGGAATTCGGAGGTCCCGGAAATCGTCCCCCCCGTGCCCGCGCCCGCGAAGAAGTGGGTCACCCGACCCTCGGTCTGCTCCCAGATCTCCGGACCGGTGGTGTGATAATGGGCGGGAGCGTTGGTGGGGTTGTCGTACTGGTTGACGTAGGCCGAGTTGGGGATCTCCTCGGCAAGACGACGAGCCACGGAGTAGTACGATCGCGGGTCCTCCGGTGCTACGGCGGTGGGACAGACGATGACCTCCGCGCCCAGCGCTCGGAGCACCGCGATCTTCTCCGGACTCTGCTTGTCGGTAGTGGTGAAGACACACCGGTAACCTCGGGCGATGGCCACGATGGCCAGGGCGGCGCCGGTGTTCCCGCTGGTTCCCTCGATGATGGTTCCGCCTGGCTGAAGGTCACCGCTCCTTTCGGCCGCCTCCACCATGGCGACGCCGATTCGGTCCTTCACCGAGCCCATTGGATTGAAGAACTCCAACTTGGCCACGACGGTGCAGGGGAGGTGGGCGGCCAGCCGGTTCACCCGTACCAGCGGGGTGTACCCGATGGTTCCGAGAATGTCCTCGTGCCACATGGGTCCGCCTTGTCTTGCGCAGGTTCGTCGGTCCTCGTCCGATGTGATCCTCGAATATACCGAAGCGGGCGCCGCGGGTTGCGCGAGCGGGGGCGATGTGGCCCGGGGAGGCTGACCTTCTTTGAGTAACATCGCCCCAAGAGCTCATAAGAACTCAGAAGCCGGCGGAGCACGACACCGTCATCATCACGTGCTGCTGCGGCTCCGCCGCCACCTGCAGGGGGCATGGGACCGTGGTATGGATTCTGTACGAGTGATCCGTGGAAAGCCGAGCGATAGAGGCGGCCACAGGAGCGAGAGAGGTCCCCATGAGGACGGTATTCGTCAGGCCCGAGCGTTGTATCGGGTGCCGACAATGCGAGTTCGCTTGTGCCGTAGAGCACTCGCGGAGTCGTGATCCGGTACTGGCGCTCTTCGAGGACCCGCTGCCCCATCCCCGCATTCACGTCGATCCCGGTCATGCCTTCAACACGTCCTTCCCCAACAAGTGCCGACACTGCAATCCGGCACCCTGCATGGAGGTGTGTCCCACAGGTGCCGTGTACCGGGACGCGGACGAAGGCCTGATCATGGTCCGCCTGGACAAGTGCATCGCCTGCGCCATGTGTGCCATCGTCTGCCCCTTCGACGCGGTCACCTTCCATCCTCAGGTGAATGGCGGCGCGCCCCGAGTGGTGGCGACCAAGTGCGACGGCTGTGCAGACCGAGTGCGGCGGGAGGCGATTCCGGCATGCGCGGACGCCTGCAAGACCGACGCGCTGGTCTACGGCGAGCTGAACCAGCTGGTGAAGGAAGGTCGTGTGCGCGAAGCGCAGGTGGTCCTCGCGGCAGCGGTCTCGCTAGAGCCAATGGCCTCCACCGCGCCCGAGACGGTCACGGGTTGGCGCGAGTGGGGAAGTGCGGCCACGGAAGTGGCAGGGAGAGCATCATGATCAGGCTTCGTTCCGACGAGCTTTCCGGCTTGAGCATCAACGAGGATGCGCGGTCGATGTTGGCGCGGGCCCGCGAGGAAGGAATCGAGACCGTCTGGGATCGCCTTGCCGCGCAGGGACCCCAGTGCGGGTACTGCGCCATGGGACTGAGCTGCCGCAACTGCGCCATGGGCCCCTGCCGTGTGGATCCATTCGGTGAGGGACCCCAGAAAGGAGTGTGCGGCGCGGATGCGGATGTCATCGTGGCCAGAAACCTGGGCCGCACCATCGCCGCTGGGGCCGCGTCCCATTCGGACCACGGGCGGGACATTCTGGAGGTCTTCCTGAAGACGGCCCAGGGAGAGACCACTGGGTACGAGATCCGGGACCAGGCGAAGCTCACGGCGCTGGCGATGGAGTATGGCATCGAGACCGACGGCCAGGCCATGCAGGACGTGGCCCGGGAGCTGGGTGATGCGATGATGGAGGATTTCGGATCCCGGAAGCAATGCCTGGGGCTGGTCGGGCGCGCTCCGGAAGTGCGGTCGGAGTTGTGGGAGAAGCTGGGAATCACCCCGCGCGGGATCGACCGGGAAAACGTCGAGATGCTCCACCGCACCCACATGGGTGTCGACAACGACTACGTGAACATCCTGCTTCACGGACTTCGCACCAGCCTCTCCGATGGATGGGGCGGATCCATGATTGCCACCGAGCTCTCCGACGTCCTCTTCGGCACTCCACAGCCGGTGATGTCCCAGGTCAACCTCGGGGTGCTGAAGGCGGACCAGGTCAACATCGCGCTGCACGGGCACAACCCGCTTCTCTCGGATGTCATCGTGCAGGCGGCTCAGGATCCGGAGCTGGTGGCGCTAGCACGGGAGAAGGGCGCGTCCGGCATCAACCTCGTGGGTCTCTGCTGCACCGGGAACGAGCTCCAGATGCGCAAGGGGATCCCCATGGCCGGGAACCACCTGATCCAGGAGCTCGTCATCATGACGGGAGCGCTGGAGGCCATGGTGGTGGACTATCAGTGCATCATGCCTTCGGTCACCGACGTGGCGAAGTGCTTCCACACCCAGGTGGTCTCCACCGCCGACAAGGCCAAGTTCTCCGGCGCGACGCACATTTCCTTCGATCCGGGGCGTGGCCTGGAGATCGGAAAGGAGATCGTACGTCACGGCGTCGAAGCCTTCTCGAACCGGAATCCGGAACGGGTTCGGATTCCGGATGAGCCGGTGCCGATGATGGCGGGATTCTCGGTGGAATCGATCGTGAGCGCGCTGGGCGGGACTCCCGAACCGCTGGTGGAGGCCATCAAGGAGGGGAAGATCCGGGGGGCCGTGGGGGTCGTGGGCTGCAACAACCCGAAGATCCCACAGGATCACGGGCACGTGACCCTCACGCGCAGGCTCATCGAGAACGACATCCTGGTGGTGGTCACCGGGTGCGCTGCGGTGGCCAATGGCAAGGCGGGTCAGATGGTGCCCGAGGCGGCGAGCCTTGCCGGACCGGGTTTGAACGCGGTCTGCTCGGCCCTGGGTATTCCCCCGGTGCTCCATCTGGGCTCCTGCGTGGACAACACGCGCATTCTGGTGCTGGCCGCCGCGCTGGCGAAGCACCTGGGAGTGGACATCAGCGATCTGCCGTTAGCGGGCGCCGCTCCCGAGTGGTACTCGGAGAAGGCCGTGGCCATCGGAGCATATGTCGTGGCAAGCGGCATCTACACGGTACTGGGCGTGCAGCCGGCGATCTTCGGCAGCAAGAAGGTGGTGAACCTGCTGGCCGATGGTCTGGAGGGAGTGGTAGGGGCCAAGTTCGCGGTGGAGCCCGATCCGGAGAGATCCGCCGTGCTCGTCCGGCGACACATCGAGGCCAAGCGCCAGGCGCTGGGCCTGAGCTTCGTGGAACCGGAGACCATCGAAATGCCGGAGCTCGACCTGGCCAGGGTGTAGGCCGAGGCCCGCTCCGTGGTAGGTGGTTGGATGCGAGGAGTCCTCGGAGCCGAGCTCGAGAGGAGGTAGTCGAGTGCGGGTCGTGATTATCGGTGCCGGCCCGGCTGGCGTGACGGTGGCCGAAAACCTTCGCCGCCTGGATCCGGACGTGCACGTCACCCTCCTGTCGGGGGAGCCCTACCCTCCCTACTCCCCGCCAGCCATGGCGGACCACTTCTCCACCGGCCGGGAGGAGACGCTGTTCTGGAAGGGCCAGGACGTTCACCGACGATGGGGTGTGGACTACCTGGAAGGATCAGTGGTCGCTAGCGTGAGGCCGGAGCACAGGGAGATCCTCCTGGAGGACGGCAGCGACATCCCCTACGACCGTCTGGTGATCGCCTCGGGGAGCCGGCTGTTCGCTCCGCTGGAGGGCTGTGACCTGCCGGGCGTCTACAACTTCAAGTCTCTATCCGCGGCCCGGGCCCTGGTGGATCGGGTGCGAACGGGAGAAGCCCGGACCGCCCTGATCGTGGGAGCGGGGTTCATCGGCGTGGAAGTGGCACTCCTGCTGAGCGATCTTGGGGTGGAGGTGACCGTTCTGGAAGCCCTGGACCGTGTCATGCCGGAAATGCTCGATCCGGAAACCGCTGCCATCGTCCTGGACGAGCTGAAGAGGCGCAACGTTCGCGTGCGCCCGGACACTCGCGCCCGGTCATTCCAGGGAGGACGAACGGTTGAGGGGCTGGAGTTGGAGTCGGGAGAGCTTGTCCAGGCCCACGTGTATGTGGCGGCCACCGGGGTCAAGCCCAACGTGGAGTTCCTGGAGGACTCGGGCATCGACACCCATTGGGGCATCCGGGTGGACGACCACATGCGGACGAGCGTGCGGGACGTGTACGCCGCCGGTGACGTGGCGGAGACCCGGGACCGCATGACGGGCGAGCGGTACGTCCATGCCATCTTCCCCAACGCCGTGGCTCAGGGAGAGGTCGTGGCCGAGAATCTCCTCGGCTACGATGCGGCCTACCCAGGCTCCGAGAGCATGAACAGCCTCAAGCACCTGGGGATTCCCGTGGTGGCGGTGGGAGCGGCCGACGGGGAAGAGGAGCTTCGCTGGCGCCACGGGAAGGCGCTGCGGAAGGTCTTCCTCACCGATGGGCGCATCGTGGGCTTCCGGCTGACGGGCGACATCCGCGCGGCAGGGGTGTACCGCTCGCTCATGCTGAGGGCGGCGGACGTGACTCCATTCCGTTCGATCCTCGTGGACCCCCGCTTCTCCGTCGGGGATCTGGTTCTGGCAGTAGCCTGACCGTTTGGATCTCAGCCACACGCTGGCGCCGTTCGGGTGTGAGCAAGCCCCGCTTGAGGGACTTGATGCCATGGGTTCTGGAGTCCACGTCAACACGGTCCACTCCACCACGCTGAGGCCCAGCTCCCGCACGCCCGGGCTCTTGGCGGTATCGCTGTGTCTGTTGGTGGCCGGCTTCGGAATCCCCGCAGCGGTCGCGGCCCAGGAAAGTCCCGCGGGATTGGTCATGAGGGTGTTCGGCGCCGACTCGGATCAGGGTCTCGAGCTCGCGTCCGTGCAGATCGCGGGGACGGGCCTCGCCGTGCTCACGGATGGTGTGGGCCTGGCGGCGCTGTGGGAGATCCCGCCGGGGCCTAGGGTCGTGCAGGTGAGCCGCCTCGGGTACAAGACGGAGAGAATCCGGATCGAATTCCCGCCGGATTCCACCGTGGCAGCCGAGGTCTCGCTCCTCGTGTCTCCCATATCCGTGGAAGGGGTGGAGGTGATTGCGGATATTGGGAGCCCGGCCCTGCGCGCCTCGGGCTTCTTCCAGAGACGCATCGCCGGACAGGGCACCTTCATCACACCGGACGAGATGAAGAAGTGGAGGGCTTATCCGGATCTGTCCCGGCCCCTGTCCCAGATTCTCGGCTTCTGGGTATCCTGGGACCGTCTGTCGCGTAATCTCAGCGTCCTATCGACTCGAGGCCCGGTGAGCTTCAACCGAGGATGCCGGCCCACGCTCTTCGTGGACGGGATGCGATGGGTTGGAGATCAGTCCTTCCTGAATACCCTGAGGCCCCGGCAGGGCCAGGCCATCGAGGCCTACGCCGGGCCCGGCCAGGTTCCGGCGCAATTCCGATCCGCCAGCGCGTGCGGGGTTCTCGTCATCTGGATGCGCTGAGCCCGATCGCTTTCCGGACGGGCCATAGATTCCCGGTCTACAGTTGGGAGACCCTGGCGAAGTGGTGGCCGTAGATCGCGAGCGTGACGGCGAGCGGGAAGAGCCGGGGGCGTCGACACAGGGTCCAGGCCAGGAGCCGCCAGTAGTGGAAGCGCTCCCGTCCTCTGATGCCCAGATGGTACATCGAGCGCAGGAAGGCCAGCAGGTCCTCCCGGTGAAGGGGAGCCTTGACCTTCGGCGGTTGGTAGTGCCGAAGGAAGGTTCGGACGCGGCGGTAATAGGGCCCCGGAGAGTAGATGTGATCGAGGATCTTGCGGTACCCCTCCCGCAGGGTCTCCAGCTCCATCACGGGCAGTATGTTGGTCATGCCGTCCGCGTTGTCTCCCGACATCCGCCCCGAGAGGCGGCCGTCGTGCTTCAGGCGTTCATACAGCCGCGTGCCTGGAGGGGCCTGCAGGAGGCCCACCATCGCAGTGACGATGCCGCTGTTCTGGATGAAGTCGATCTGGCGCTGGAAGATGGAGGGAGTGTCGTTGTCGAAGCCCACGATGAATCCGCCTTGAACCTGCATCCCGGCTCGCTGGATGTGTCTCACGTCGCCCACCAGGTCCCGGTTGGTGTTGTGCTTCTTGTTGCACTCCGTCAGGCTCACGTCGTCTGGCGTCTCGATGCCGACGAAGACCGTGTCGAATCCCGCCTCGACCATCAAGTCCAGAAGCTCATCGTCGTCGGCCATGTTCAGGGAGGCCTGGGTGTAGAAGGGGATGTTCCTTCCCCTTTGCCACTCGATCAGGGAGGGCAGGAGCTCCGTCTTGATGGACTTCCTGTGGCCGATGAGGTTGTCATCTACGAAGAAGACGTGCTTTCGCCAACCTAGCTGGTAGAGGCGGTCCAGTTCGAAGAGGATTTGCCCGGGGGTCTTGGTGCGTGGCCGGTGCCCGAACAGCGCCGTCACGTTGCAGAACTCGCAATCGTAGGGGCAGCCTCGCGAGAACTGGATGCTCATGGAGGCGTACCGGCGGAAGTCGGCAAGCTCCCAGAGAGGGGGTGGAGATCGCCGCATGTCGGCCAGCTCGGGCGTGGCGTACAGCCGCCGCGCACGTCCATCTTTCAGGTCCATCAGGAATCGAGGGAGCGTGACCTCGGCTTCGTTCAGCACCAGGTGATCCACCTCCTCGAACTCCTCGTGCTCGCTTGTGAAGAGTGGTCCTCCGGCCACGACCCGGAGTCCCGCGTCCTTGCACCGGGAGACGATGTGCCGCGCGGAGTCCCGCTGCAGGGTCATGCCTCCCACGAAGGCGCAGTCCGCCCAGTCCAGGTCCTGGTCGGTGAGCGGGTCCACGTTGAGGTCCACCAGGCGCTTATCCCACTCCCGTGGGAGCAGGGCGGCCACGGTCAGGAGCCCAAGGGGGGGAAGGGCCGCCTCCTTTCCGACGAACCTCAGAGCGTGCTTGAAGCTCCAGAAGGTTTCCGGGTACTCGGGATGGATCAGTAGGGCTCTCATCGCCGGTCTAGTGCTCCACCTTCCCCAGGGGTTCGGGGCCCGTATAGGGCCTTGGCGTCTCGTCCGTGTGCGGCGGCAAGACCGGATATTCCACCTCCGGCATCTCCCCGTTCAAGGTCTGGAGGTAGGCGACGATGGCGTGGGTCTCTTTGTTGGAGAGCTCAATTCCCAACTGCGCCGAGCTCATGATGGCGACCGCTCTCTCCAGGTTCCAGACCTTTCCAGAATGGAAGTAGGGCTCGGTGAGAGCAATGTTCCGCAGTGACGGAGCCTTGAACACGTACTCGTCGCCGTCGGTTCGGGTCACCTGGTAGCGTCCCATGTCGCCGGGCGGCACGATATCTCCACCCGGGCGTTCGACGACACCGAACGGGAAGTAGGCCGTTCCGCCCAGGGTCATGCCGCCGTGGCAGGCGACGCAGCCACGGTCCTGGAACAACTGGAACCCCTCGAGCTCCCCCGTGTCCATCGCGGTCGCGTCCCCCTGGAGAAACCGGTCAAAGCGGGAGCCCGGGGTCAGCAGCGTCGCTTCGAAAGCCTCCATGGCTCTGGCGACGTTCTCCAGGGTTACCGGCTGGGCCTCATCCGGGAAAGCGCCTTCAAAGAGCTGCACGTAGCCGGGAATGCTCGTCAAGGTGGCGATGACGCGGTCCGGAGTGCTGTTCATCTCCACCGCCTCCTGAATGGGACCGGTGGCCTGGGCCTTCAGGTCCTCGGCCCTGCCGTCCCAGAACTGCGCGACGTGAAAGACCGCGTTGAGCACCGTGGGAGCGTTCCGGGGTCCGCTCTGCCAGCCATGTCCGATGGAAGTCTCCAGGAGGTCGACCCCTGCCAGCCCCAGGTTGTGGCACGTGTTGCAGCTGATCAACCAGCTGGCCGACAGGCGCGGTTCGAAGTAGAGGAGGCGGCCCAGCTCCACTTTGGCGGGGGTCACGGGGTTGTCGGCGAGGGTGGGCGGCTGGCCCGGGAGGGGTTGGAACTGTGGGTCGACGTCGGGTCGCTGAGGTGCCGGGGCGGCACAGGCTAGCCACGGGATGGCCAGCAGGAACGTGAGCAGGCGCTTCATGTCGCTTTCACTCCATCAGGAGGGGTGCCCCCGGCGGAGGAGGAGTGCGATCGCACGGAGTCACTATGCATGGGTCCACACTACTCAGCGCCGTAACCCGGTGCAACCGTCCCCTACCGCCGTGCCCGTCTGGGGAAGTCCGGCTTGACCGGCTCCCGCGGGGGATTGGCTTCCAGCTGCTCCAGAATCCACTCGATGGCCCGCTCGAGCTGAGGGTCTCGCCCAGCGATCACCTCGGCGGGCAGCTGTTCCACCTCGATATCGGGCGGGACGCCGACGTTCTCCACGATGAATCCGTCCTGCGTCCAGATGGCCAGGTTGGGTGCCGTGACTCCGCCTCCGTCCATCAGCACGGGAAAGCCCAGGACGCCCACCAGCCCGCCCCAGGTCCGCTTCCCGATCAGGGGGCCGAGCTCGAACTTGCGGAACATCCAGGGGAGAAGATCGCCACCGGAGCCCGCCGTCTCGTCGATGATCATCGCCCTGGGACCCTGGATCGAAGCGATAGGGGTCTTGATGTCCTGGCCGTATCGGGTCGCCCAGTGCGAGACGTACGGACGGCGCAGGATGTCGATGTAGTAGTCCGCCAGCAGACCGCCACCGTTGTACCGCTCATCGATGATGACGGCATCCCGATCGGCCTGGGGGAAGAAGTATCGCTTGAAGTACTCGTGCCCGGCGGTGGCGGTGTTGGGTACGTACACGTAGGCGACCCGGCCGTCGGTGGCTTCGGTGACCTTGCTGATGTTGCCCTCGATCCAGTCCCGGTTCCGCAGTGCCCCTTCGTTGCGAATCGGAACCACCCTCACTGTGCGGGAGCCCCTTCCGTCCGCGTTCGGGCCCACGGTGATCTCGATGATCTTCTCGGCCGTATTCTCGAAATGGCGGTACAGGTTGTCCGGGAATCGGATCTCCTTCCCGTTCACGGCCAGGAGGTACTCACCGGGCTGGACCTCGACCCCGGGCTCGGTGAGTGGGGAGCGGAGGTCGGGGTTCCAGTTGAGCCCGCCGTAGATCTTGGCGAAGCGGTACCGCCCGTTTACCGCTTCGTAGTCGGCCCCCAGGAGCCCTCCGGGCACCGTCTCGGGTCGGTTGGGAACGTCCCCGCCGCCTACCCTGTGGTGACCCACCGCCAGCTCCGAGAACATCCACTGCATGACGAGATTCAGGTCGCTGCGGGTGGTCACGTGCTGGAGGAAGGGACGATACTTCTCGCGCATGGCCGGCCAATCCGCGCCGTGCATGCCGGGATCGTAGAAGAAATCCCGGTTGATCCTCCATGCCTCGTCGAAGATCTGGGCCCACTCCGCCCGGGGGTCGATCCGGACCTGAATTCCGTCGGTGTTCAGCTTCCCCTCGGACGGATCGATCCGGGCCTGTATTCCGTTGGTGCGCGGCTCTCCTCTGGACCGGCCGATCTCACCGCCGGCGTCCGTGATCCACCATCCCTCGCCGGACCGGAGAAGAACCTTCTTCCCGTCCGCCGTCAGGTGGAACGCGGAGACGTTGGCCAGAAGCTCGGTCTCCTCCCGGTCCTGGAAGGTGAAGCGGTTGAGTGAGGAGCTCCCGCCGGGCCGACCGAAGGGCCCGCTCCGCTCTTGCTTGCGGTAGTAGAGAGATCCTTCAGGGCCGGGCTGAAGATCGCCGAAGAACGCCTCGTCCAGAGGCAGCGCCAGGACTCGTTGGTCGAGGCCTTCGAAGTCCACCTGGACCTCGACCTCCGCTGGCTCCTCCTGGGCTTCTTCAGGCTCGTCCACCTCCTCGTCCCCACCCTCCTCCTCGTCGCTGCGGGGTGCCAGTGGTGACGGTGTCTCCTTCTCGAGCACGGCCACGTACAGTGCGTTGGTCGCCTCCATGTCCTGATTCGACTGGGCGAACCACTGGAGAACGGGCCCGGCGTCGGTGGAGGCCGCGAAGTACAGGTACTTCCCACCGCGGTCGAACACCGGCTCGGCGACGTCGCTGAGTCCTTCCGTCACGGGGTACGAGCGATCTTCGTCCACCGAGTAGAGGTACACGGTGCGGAAATACGTCGAATTAATCTTCGTGTGGGCGATCCACCTGGAGTCCGGTGACCATGCGTGGTGCAGCGTCTTGACGGGTCCGTAATACGGCTCCGCCGAAACCTGCCGGGCGCGCCCGGATTCCAAGTCGATGAAATAGAGGGACCAGGAGTTGTCGGTGTAGCTGATCATGGACCCGTCCGGCGACCACTTGAGGTCCTCGTAGAAGCCTGCGCCCTGAAGAGGTAGGACCCGGGCCTCGCCCTTCGCGTCCTGCGGAGCGATGTGGAGCTGATATTCTCCGTTGACGTCGGAGATGTAGGCCACGTGGTCTCCATCGGGGGACCACGCGGGCGAGCGTTCGTGTGCTCCGGTGGTCTCCGTCAGATTGCGAGGGTCCCCGTGCTCCGCAGGCACGGTGACGATCTCCCCGCGGAATTCGAAGACCGCCCGGGCGCCGTGGGGCGAGACGGAGGCGCTTCGAATCCAGTCTGCTCCGTCCGCAAAGCGGGCCCGGGTCTCGGGCAGATCGGCGGCCACCCCGATAGTCAGCTTCGTCGAGCTTCCGGTGCCCGGATCGAGCAGATGCAGGTAGCCCGCCTGTTCATAGACGATCTGCCCCGCGCCGTGCGCGGCCGAGAGCACGGGAAAGTCCTCGTAGGAAGTGAGCTGCTGGGTGTCACTGCCTGCAGGGTCGAACGCGAAGATGTTGAACTCGCCGTTCCGGTCCGAGCGGAAGAACACCCGTCCACCGATCCACATGGGATCCGTGTCGTTGCTTCTTCCCTCGGGTCGGGGGATCTCCTGCACGGAGTGGTCGCGGGTGTCGTAAAGCCAGATCCGGCTCGCCAGCCCACCCCGGTAGTTCTTCCACTGATTGAAAGGCTCGTTGAGAGGCACGTAGGCGATCATCGTGCCGTCTTCCGAGTAGGTGGCCTTGAAGGCGTTGGGGATGGGAAGCTGCTCGGGCATCCCTCCCTGCAGAGGCACGGTGAACAGCTGTGTGTGCCGATTGGTGTGCACGGCCCGGGCTGATATGAACAGTACCGCTGATCCGTCCGGGGTGAATCCCTGTACCACGTCCGGTCCGGGATGCCAGGTGAGCCTGCGGGGCTCCCCTCCAGTCGCGGGGACCACGTAGAGGTCCAGGTTGCCATCGTACTGGCCGCTGAAGGCGATCCACCTCCCATTCGGTGAGAAACGAGGATTCAGCTCGTTTCCCACGTGGGTGGTCAGGCGCCGGACCTCTGATCCGTCGAGACGGGCCGTCCATAGGTCGCCGGCGTAGTTGAACGCGACGTGAGTCGCCGACAGAGCCGGGTTACCCAGCAGCCGTGTGTCCTCGATGTCGGGGCCGCCCTGCGTTTGGGCGCTGCCCGAAGATGTCCGGCCAACAGCCGGGATCAGCGTGACGAGGGCGAGCAGAGTGACAGATATACGAGACATGTGGGACTCCGACCTGCGCTTCGGGTTGACCCGTCGGGGACAATTAGTGGGATCGACGCAGCGGCTTGTCCGCATCGGAGATCGGGCGCCAATCCCCAAGACGTCGAGTCGCAGACGGCGCCATCGGCTGCCCGCGCCCCGAGACGTTAGAATAGCGCATGGGCGGGGGCTGCGCAGCGTGGTCCGGCCATTGCAGCGGATGGGTCCTCTTCGAGGAGAGAATATGGCGCAGCGTGGACAGTCCGGTGCCACCGGTCGGGTTGGGATCGTGGCCCTTTCCGGTCTTGGCCTCTCGCTGTTGGCGCTGGGCCCGCACGAACTCGGGATGACGAACCGAAGCCCGGCCGCTGGGTCCCGCCCGGAGCAGAGCGCGGCTGAGCGTGACACCGTCCCCGAGGTCGCCAGCTTCAGAATGGACGGGTCGCTCGAGGAGTGGGAATCTCTCTCGCCCCAGTTTCGACAGGCCGCTACCCACCGGGCGCCGGCTGCGACGGTGTGGGTAGGCTCCGTGGCGGACGGGTTGGCCCTCGCCGGCGTCACGGCCTGGACTGCTCCCGAGGAGGGGAACCCCGATGCCGGGCTACGAGACGGAAGGCAGGTGATCGTGCTCCGTCTCGTCGACGGGTCCGAGACGGAGCTCCCTCCCATCGGGTGGGGGCACCAGTTCGGATTCGAAGCGCTGGAGCGGGAGGAAGAGTGCGACCAGCTCAACGTGGGAGCCGACGAGTGTCGCGACTGGTTCCGCGCTCAGGGCCCGTATCGGCGGCGCCTCCGACGACTGTTCCGACGGACGTGGGTCTTCGAGCGGGGGCACGCTGGCGAGGTCGAGGCGACGGCCGCGCTGGGCGAGCTGGATCCGTTGGCTCGACGGCGGCTGGCGCTTCTGGAACCGGCCGAGCTGCCCCGGATCGTGCGGAGTCGGGCAGCGGGGACCGGCGCCGCCGACCCTGAAGAGGCCTTCGAGATCCTCATTCCATGGGAGGCCTTTCCACCCATCCGTGGCCTGGTCCTCTCGAGTCTGCGCCTCGGGGTGGAGCTGCGGGTTTCGGATCCTGCGGCGGAGCCACCTGAGCAGGACCTCGAGGAAGCAGAGCTGCTGCGCTTCGATCTGGCCAGGCCACGGCAGTACGTGCTGACCCCGTGCGAGTTTGGTCTGGAGAACGTGCTCATCGACCCAAACGCCCTCATCGAGAGCGAGCACGATCTCGCCCGCCGCCTTCCCTCCGATTTCGCCCTGTACTTCATGCAGCCGAGTCGGGGCCTGATTGTCCGTTCGCTCCTCGTGGTGGACAACGAGGCGGAGGGGTACCTGTACTGGCCCGAGCCCACGACGATTTCGCCCGCCGTCTTCCAGGCGACCTTCTTCGCCCGGGAGCTCCGGCCGGGAGAGACACTCTGCGGACCCATCGTCACGTACAAGCGCGGGGAGGCGGTGTCTGAATCGGTGGCCCTCACCCGGGTCCCCTCACGACCCTGGGAGTACGGCTCCGACATGGAGGTGGAGGCCGACCACGTGGAATGGAGGGAGCTTCCAGACGGAGATCTCCTTCTCAAGGAAGGACCTCGCATCTGGTATTCGCCCTTCGGCTCCGGCCAGTGTGGCGCCTGCCCGCGGGTGAGTCTCGAGCTATACCGGATCGATCGGGAATCCGTGTCCGTCCACCCGATGTTCGCTTACTACGGAGTCGACCAGTGGTCGGGAGATCCGGAAGCGGGGATCGAGATCGAGGTTTCCGACGATTGGCAGACGGTGACCGTCTACCAGGGCACCTTCGACTACGACACCGATCCCGGGGTGGCGCGGTGGACGGCGGCCATTCACTGTGTGCCGGAGGGCTCCGATCGGTACGAGGTCTGCGAGGAGCGGGATCCGGTGCCTCCACCCGAAAGGAAGATGTGGACGCGGGCGTATTCACCAGGGGGAGCGGCCGAGCCCGGACCGACCTAGTAC
The DNA here is from genome assembly GCA_039586555.1 of Gemmatimonadota bacterium. Lineage (GTDB taxonomy): Bacteria > Gemmatimonadota > Gemmatimonadetes > Longimicrobiales > Gaopeijiaceae > JBDHKE01. Next base: position 20,223 of record JBDHKE010000021.1, read on the forward strand.
ACCAGAGCCGTTCGAGGCAAGATTGGGACCCGCACCTGGAAGGACCGGTCCCGTGACAGTCACCCAGTCCGACGTCGTCCTCAGCCTGCGCGGCCTCCGCAAGTCGTATGGAGACCTCGTCGCGGTGGATGATCTTTCCCTGGACATCCTCCGTGGCGAGGTCTTCGGCTTTCTGGGGCCCAACGGCGCCGGGAAACCACCACCATCAGTATGGTGTGTGGGCTGCTTCGGTGTGACGACGGAGAGGTGTGGGTCGAGGGTCGCTCCCTCCGAAAGAGCCCACGCGAATGCACGCGCCGGATGGGGCTCTGCCCCCAGGACTTGGTGATCTGGGAGCGACTGACCTGCCTGGAGCAGCTCGAGTTCGTGGCGCGCCAGTACGACGTGCCCCGTCGGGAGGCTCGTGCCCGGGCTATCCGGTTGCTCGATCTCCTGGGCCTTGGGGACCGCCGGGACAAGCTGGCGAAGACCCTGTCGGGAGGTATGAAGCGCCGACTCAATCTGGCTCTCGCCCTGGTGCACGATCCCGAGATCATCATCCTCGATGAGCCTCAAGCCGGCCTGGATCCCCAGAGCCGGATCCTGGTCCGGGAGTACATCCGCTCCCTGGCCAACGGGAAGACCGTGATCGTCACCACCCACGACATGGACGAGGCCGACCGCCTTGCCGATCGGATCGGGATCATCGATCACGGGCGCCTCCTGGTTCTCGACTCGCCCGGCGCGCTCAAGCGGGGGATCGGCGCCGGGGACGTCCTCGAGATGCAGATCGGCCAGGCGGACGCGGGGTCTGTGGGGGGGCTGCTGGAGGAGCTATCCAGGGAATTCGACGAGGTGACCTGCGCCGATTCCGTCCTGAGGCTCGTGGGCATCGACGTCCACCATGACCTTCCGGACATCCTGGAGAAGCTTCGCGCTGTGGGGGTGGAGATCCGGGACCTGGCCATCCGGCAGAAGACCCTGGAGGACGTGTTCATCGCATTGACGGGCAGGAGGCTACGGGAGTGAGACTCACGAGCCTATTTCGGAAGAGCCTGGTCGAGACGTTCCGGGATTGGAAGATCCTGATCCTGGTTCTGAGCTTCGCGCCCTTCTTCATCTTGATCATGCACGTGTACTATTCCAAGGCCCCGGAGCACTACAGGATCGTGGTGGTCGATCAGGACGAGGGAGCATCGGCCCCCGGAGGCGCCCTCCAGGCGGGCCGTGGTCTCATCGCCGCCCTTTCCGCCGTTCAGTCCGAGGAGGGCGGGGAAGTGCTGCAGGTAGTGCAGGAGGCAGAGATCGGCACGGCTCGTCGGCACCTCGAGAACCGCAATGCCGATCTCGTTCTCGAGATCCCGCGAGACTTCTCGAGGGTTCTATTCCAGTATCGACAGGGGAGCCGGCCACCGGCGGCGGTGATCCGGACCTACGGAGATCCCTCGAACATCAAGCACATCATGGCGGGGGCCTGGTGTGACATGGTGGCCTACCAGTACGCCGCGGCCCTGGCCGGAACCGAGAGCCCTGTCACCTTCGCGGTGGAGGCGGTATCCAGCGGGCGCGCGTCCCTCACCGAGTTTCAGCTGTCGGTTCCGCCGATCCTCACGCTGGCGCTGATGATGCTCATGTTCACGGGCGCCGCCGCGCTCATCCGGGAGAAGGACAGGGGGACCCTCGTGCGCCTCCGCATCTCCAACATGCGGGTCTACGAGTGGCTGACGGGGGAGAGCCTGACCCAGATCATCCTCGGCCTCCTTGCCCTGGCCCTTACCTTCCTCACCGCGGTGGCCCTGGGGTACGAAACCTCGGGCTCTCTCTTCGCCCTGATGGCCGTCGGGTCGCTGACCAGCCTTTCCATCATGGCCATCAGTGTCCTGGTGGCGTCGTTCATCCGGACCGTATTCGATCTCTGGACGGTGGGATGCTTCCCCTTCTTCATCCTGATGTTCTTCTCCGGGGGGATGTTTCCCCTCCCGGACCTGCCTCTCTTCGGGCTGGCGGGCCGGACCATCAACGCCGCCGACCTCCTCCCCACGACGCACGCACTGTCGGCCCTGAGCCGGATTCTGAACGGGGGTGCCGGGCTCGGCAGGGTGGCCTTCGAGCTTGGTGCCATCTCGCTTCTCACCGCGATGTTCTTCGCACTGGGCATCGCCACCTTCGCTCGACGCCACATGCGCGCGGCTTAGGCCTATTTGACCCGCTCGAGGTACTTGCCGGACTCCACCTCGATCTTCACCAGGTCGCCCGTCCTGATGAACTGGGGCGCCAGGACCTCCATGCCGTTCTCCAGCAAGACCTCCTTCATCACGTTGGAGTCGTGCTGGTGAGCCAGGGGCTCTGGCGCCGATTCCACGCGCAGCGTGACGTCGGCAGGACAGGCCACGTCCACGGGCGCTTCCTCGATGAAGGCCACCTGAAGCGTCTCGTTGGGCTGGATGAAGGGCCGATAGGCGCCGAGCGCTTCCCCGGGAAGGGTGACCTGCTCGTAGGTTTCCGGATCCATGAAGGTGTACCCGCCGGAGTCCTCGTAGATGAATTCCATCCTACGACGCTCCAGCTCCACCTCTTCGAAGCGCTCGTCGGGCCGAAAGCGCTGATCGGTCACGTGAGCTGTCTCGAGGTTCTGGATTCGCGCGTGGACCACGCCGGGCAGCTTCCCGCCCCCCGCGTGGTAATCGGCGCCCAGAACTCGATGGAGGACCCCCGAATACCGGATGATCATCCCGGCCCGCATGTCGCTGGCAGGCTTCATGATGGCCTCCGTAGGGTTGACGCCTGAGGCAGCCTAGACTCCTGCGGAGCGGCGGTCAAGGCAGCCCTGGAGAGACACGGCGGGAGGGAAGCTGACGTGAAAGGCCACGGCTCAGGGGTGGAGGTCTGAAGCAGGCGCCTCCCCTCGGATGGAGAGAAGACGCCCGGAGCCTCAGGGCTCGATAATGGTGGCCTTCTCCACGTGGTCCAGATTCGGGAAATCCCGATTCAGGTAGTCGTTCCCCTCGGCCTGGATGCGGGGCTGAGCGGGTCCCTGGCCGCGGGGTGCGCCCTCCCCGTACTCGGAATAGAGCGCGTCCACCACGTCCATGCCCTCGATCACGCGGCCGAAGGGCGCGAATCCCATGCCATCCAGCCTGGAGTTATCCACGTAGTTGATGAAGACCTGGGTGGTTCGGCTGTTCGGCCCTCCCATGGCGTAGCTGATGTAGCCCCTCAGGTTGCTCTGTCTGACCGAGTCGTCAAGCATGACCTTGCTCCGCCAGACTCTCTGAACGCTCGTGTCGCCGTGGATGCCGAACTGGGCCATGAACCCGTCAAGGACCCTGAAGAACCGGACGTCGTCGTAGAATCCGTTCCTCACCAGGTTGTAGAAGCGATCGGCGCCCTGGGGAGCCCACTCCCGCCGGACCTCGATGACGAAATCACCCTTGCTGGTTTCAAAGCGGGCCTGGAAGACTTCCGGCGCGGTCTGGGACCAGACGTCCGCGTCGGGGTCGAGGAGGGGGTTGGCAGGGCTCTCCATGGCAGGGGGCTCCGGTTGAGAGGTGTCTACTTCACCACGGCCGGGAGAGTCTCCCCCGCCGCAGGTGGTGCCGAACAGGCCCACGAGGGCCAGGGCGATCGTTCGAGCTCCGCGAGGTCGTCCCATCTCGGTCCTTTCGTGCGGGCATTCCGTATCATCCGGGCTCACGGGGCCGCATTATAACGGGCACCCTCGCGAAGGGGAACGTCCAGGCTCGAAACACCCGTTCGCAGGGCCCTTCTGGAGTCATCCCATGGGATGGTGCCGCGAGGGCCGTGCCCCCGCCGCGCAGGTCTGCCGCGAGCGCCCTGCACCCCAGGCAGCCTGCTCCAGAATGGGAGATGGGGAGATCCGATGCCCGCCTTATCCCAGCTTCATGCCCGCGTGTCTGAGAGAGGCGAGTGTGCTAACCCGCCTCGCTCACCGACGGCACGCCAAAGTCGGTCCTCTTGTGAGTGCCATCTCGGTTTCCTGGGGGACCCTTCAGATCTCTTGGAGGCGGTGGTATTCTGAGCCCGGGAGGGGAAGCCCTGAGGACCTCAACGCAGGACGGCTGATGAATGCGGGAGTAGCGCTGGTCCGGACCTACCTCCAGATGAATGGGTACTTCACGGTCGCCGAGCTTCCGGTGATCCGGAAGGACTCCAGCGGGGAGTACCAGGAGGTTACGGACATCGATATCCTGGCTCTGCGGTTTCCCCATGCTGCCCGCATCGTGTCCCGGGGGCGGCCCGGTCCGACGGATGACCTGACGTTCGCGATCGACGAGAAGCTCGACATCCCTGAAGAGTGCATGGATCTCATCATCGGGGAGGTCAAGGAGGGGAAGCCCCGGATCAACCCCGCCCTCCGTTCGCCGGACACGCTCTACACCGCGCTCGTGCGGACGGGGTGCTGCCCACCGGATGAGCTGGATCGGGTGGTGGACGAGCTGCGAAAGAAGGGACACGCTCGTGTATCGGCGGATTCGGCGGGGGTTCCCTGTCGCATCCGCCTCGTGGCTTTCGGAGACGGGCGGGGGAGCGGACGGGGGTACACGGTCGTCACGCTGAGGCAGATCAAGAGGTTCGTGATTCAGCACCTTAGGAGATACCGGGACATCCTTCAGCCGGTCCACCACGGGGACCCGGTGTTGGGCCTTCTGCACCTACTCGAGAAGCTGGACTAAGGGGGAGCGCGCCTTGGGCATGGTCGATCGCAGGGAGACTGTTGGTGTGAATGTCGGCGGGGTCCAGGTCGGTGGCGGTGGCCCCGTGGTGGTCCAGTCGATGACGAATACGGACACCGCCGACACGGAGGCGACCGTCAGGCAGATCCGGGAGCTCGCCGACGCGGGGAGCGAGCTGGTCCGGATCACGGTGAACCATGAAGCGGCGGCCGCGGCGGTCCCGGACATCGTGGCCCGGTTGCGGGCGGAGGGCTACGAGACCCCCGTGGTGGGCGACTTCCACTACAACGGCCATCTGCTTCTCACGCGGCATGGAGAGTGTGCCCGGGCTCTGGCCAAGTATCGGATCAACCCGGGGAATGTGGGCACCAAACGGCGAGACGAAAATTTCCGCAGCATCGTGCAAGTGGCTATAAACAATGGCAAGCCCGTCCGCATCGGTGTGAACTGGGGCTCCCTCGACCAGGATCTCCTCACGGAGCTGATGGATGCCAACGCTTCGCGGCCGGAGCCGAGGGATGCCGGAGAGGTTCTTCTGGATGCGATGGTGGAAAGTGCCATGCGCTCGGCCCAGCTCGCCGAAGAGACGGGGCTCGACCACGACCGTATCATCCTGAGTGCCAAGGTGTCGGGTGTCCCGGACCTCATAGCCGTCTACCGGAAGCTGGCCCCTCTCAGTGACTACCCCCTCCATCTCGGCCTGACCGAGGCGGGCATGGGAATGAAGGGAATCGTGGCGACCACCGCGGGCCTCTCCGTGCTCCTCCTGGAAGGAATCGGGGACACCATCCGGGTCTCTCTCACGCCCCGTCCGGGCGGTGATCGGGCGCAGGAGGTTCGGGTTGCCCAGCAGATCCTCCAAGCTCTGCGCATCCGCAGCTTCGAGCCGCAGGTCACCTCCTGCCCTGGCTGCGGGCGTACGACCAGCACGTTCTTCCAGGAGATGGCTGAAGAGATTCAGGGGTACATCCGAGAGAGGATGCCCGTCTGGCGGGAGTCCCACCCAGGGGTGGAAGAGCTGAACGTGGCGGTCATGGGATGCGTGGTGAACGGTCCCGGGGAATCCAAACATGCCGATATCGGAATCTCGCTCCCGGGGACCTTCGAAGAACCCAAGGCGCCCGTTTACGTCGATGGAGATCACTTCACGACGCTCAGGGGGGAAAAGCTCGTGGAGGAGTTCAAGCGCATTCTGGACCAGTACGTCCTCTCCCGCTACGGCCATGTGGAAGCGTCCTCCGCTTCCGGAGGCCAGGCAACGCGTTCCTGATCCTCCCAGCACCGAGCCGAGCCCCTCAGACGCCTCGCGCCCGGGGATCTGGAGAGGCGGGGCAGAATGTCCGACGTCGGAGACTCGCACCCGTCGGACCCGATCCCTCCGATCGTGGCTAAGTCGCTTTCATGATGCGCCTTAGAAGTGGTTGGCCTGAACACCTTCTTCTCGGTCGCGGGCGGCACACTTTTGGTAGAGGATTCGGCCGGTCCGTACCTCTCGGGTGGTAGGCCGGTCGACGGACAATGTGGCAGCCCTCATGGGAATGGCCCTGGGGAGACGAGGAGAGAAGCATGATGAAGGTTGGCGACATCATGCGGCAGAACGTCCTGACGGTTGCTCCGGACGCGACCGTCCAGGAGCTACTCCGCTTTCTGTCAGACAATGAGATCAGCGGAGCTCCGGTCGTCTCGGAGCGGGACGAGATCAAGGGAGTCGTCTCGGCCACGGACGTGATCCGCTACGTGGCCAAGATGCGGGAGATCCCAGCGGGGGATGCCCTGGCTGAGCAGGGCAGTTCGCCGCCGGAAGAGCTCGCAGAAGAAGGCGCCAGCAGCTACTTCTGGGACCCGGATCGCTCCTTCTCGCTCGCTGGGCCCGGGCTCGAGGCCTTCGACGCAGGGATCTTCGAGTCCACGACCGTTCGCGACATCATGACCACTGCGGCCTTCACGGTGGGGCCGCACCAGACCGTGAGGGAAGTCGCGCAGTTCCTCCTGCAGGGCAGGATTCATCGGGCCCTTGTCGTCGATACTGGACGTCTCGTGGGTCTGGTGACCACCTTCGATCTTCTTCGAGCGCTGGCGGAGGAAGCGTAGTCAAGACCGGCCGCCCTCGGCTGTGAACCCAGGGGCTCGGTGGGGCATTCTGTCCCAGCCGCAGCCCGCGATGCTTGCGGAGGTTCGATGTCGAGAGCGGAGGACCGAATCCGGTATCTATATCGGTCGGCCCTGGCGTACGCAGGTGAAGGTGTGGTCGTCCTGGACCAGGACGATCGCGTAATCTACTGGAACCGAGCCGCGAGGCGCATTCTGGGTACGCGAGGAATCCGACCGCCCGTTCCCCTGGGTCAGCTCGCGGGTGCGGCTCGGAAAGCCCTTTCTGCCCCGTGTGAAGGTGCTGCATCCGATGCTGGCGCTCCAGAACGATATGTAAGGCCGCTGCATGGGGGCGCCCGGGCGGTGTACTTCTCCGAGACCGTCCCGGCTCGTCAGCGATCTCTGGATGATGTCCAGGGTGAGCGAATGGCTGCTGCGGGCCAGCTCGCTGCAGTGGTCGCGAAGGAGATCGGGGCCCCGCTGACGGCCATCCAGGTGGCAGCCGACTACCTGATCACCAGAGAATGCACCGGTTCCCAACGAGCGGCCGAGGGGCTCGAGGTGATTCTCTCTCAGACACGGCGCATTGCGCTCCTTACGCAGCAGCTCATTCACCTGGCGGAATCCGGCAAGCCCCACGTGGAGCCCGTCGACCTCAACGGAGTCGTGGCCGAGGTCTGTGATCTGCTGGCGAAGCCCCTGGAAGACGAGAACGTGGAGGTAATCTGTGAGCTGGCTCCGGGAAGGCTTCTTGCATCCAGCGATCCCGACCATCTACGCCAGATTCTGGTGAGTCTGTTCCTCAACGTGCGGGGCACGCTCTCCGCCTGGACGGGCGATCGCAAGATCTGTCTGGACACGGGCGAGCAAGACGGGAGACTCTTCATCCGGATCGCACACACGGGTCCGGGGATATCTGAATCGGAAGCGAACACCGTATTCTATCCGTTCGTTCGAAGGGAGCAGCGAGCGCGCCCTTCGGCAGGATTGGGGTTACCCCTGGTCCGACACCTGTTGGACGAGCTGAGAGGTGGTGTCCGGTGTTTCCCCAACAGGGGTGGGGGCGCCGTGTTCTTCGTGACCCTTGAGAAGTGGAAAGATGCCTGAAGAGGCTGTTCTCGCTGAAGCCGAATCCCGGGTCCTGGTCGTCGAAGATGAGGAGATCGTCCGCGACGTGCTCACCCGGGTCCTCCTGGAAGAGGGATACAAGGTCGACGCGGTGGAGACCGGTGAGGACGCCCTCAAGTTCATGGAGGAGCAGCTCTACGACGTGGTGCTGCTGGACCTGAACCTCCCGGGCATGCACGGTATGAACGTGCTCTCCGCGGCCCCCGCCCTTCAGACGGATGCCCAGTTCATCGTCATGACCGCCTTCGGGTCCGTGGACACCGCCGTAGAGGCGATGAAGCAGGGGGCGTTCGACTACATCCCCAAACCCTTTCGAACGGACGAGCTGCTGCTGACCCTCAAGCGCGCCCGGGATCAGGCGGCTTTGAGAAGGGAGGTGGCTCAGCTTCGTCGGAGGGAGACGGAAGAGGGCCTGGCCCGGCTGGTGGGGAAGACGCCCGTGATGCGGCGGCTCTACGATCTCATGGAACGGGTTGCCCCGACCCGAGCCACGGTGCTGATCATCGGCGAGACTGGCACCGGCAAGGAGCTGGTAGCCCGAGCGATTCACGACATGTCGGGTCGCGGGCGACGGCCCTTCGTTGCAGTGAACTGCTCGGCACTGCCCGAGACCCTTCTGGAGTCAGAGCTCTTCGGACATATGAAGGGCTCCTTCACCGGTGCGATCCAGAGCCGCCGTGGACTGTTCGAGGAAGCCCAGGGTGGCACGCTGCTGCTGGACGAGATCAGTACCATCACCCCGGCCATTCAGGTCAAGCTTCTCCGGGTCCTCCAGGACCGAAAGATTCAGAGGGTCGGGGGGCGGGAACCGGTCTCCGTCGATTTTCGTCTGCTCGCGGCCACCAACCAGAATCTGTCCAAGCTCGTCGAGGACGGAACGTTTCGCGAGGACCTTTTCTACCGCCTCAACGTCTTCCCGATTCAGGTGCCCCCCCTCCGGGAGCGGCGCGAGGACATCCCCCTCCTGGCTTCCGCCTTCAGGGCGAGGTTCGCGGAGGAAGACGAAATCGATCCACCGCAGATCCCGGCCGAGACGCTCTCTCGGATGATGGCTTACGATTGGCCCGGCAACGTGAGGGAGCTCGAGAACTTCGTCGAGCGAGCCATCATCATGCACGCGGGGGCCAAGACCATGCCGTTCGATCCTCCTCGAGGGCTGGTGACCCCGGCGAAGCGGGACCTCATTGCTCGAGCACGGGAAGAGCAGTGGGATCTCGAGCGCCTCGAGCGAGAGTACATCCTGGAGATTCTGGAGGAGATGCACTGGCGGCAGGGTGCGGCCGCGGACGTGCTGGGGATTAATCGAAGGACGCTCTACCGGAAGCTCAAGAAATACCGGGATGATGGCTTCCTACCGGATGCCGAGCCTCTGGAGCCGTAGGCCACGCCTGCCGTCAGCCCCGTTCCCCTACCCGATCCAGCCGCCCCGGCCCTCAACCTCGAACCCGACGGGCAGCCACAGTGTAAAGGTGGAGCCCGAGCCCACGTCCGACTCGACGCTCAGCTCGCCCCCCAGGTACCGAGCCAGCAGTTTGGAGAGCGTGAGGCCGATGCCCATCCCTCGCTTCCGGGTCTCGGGATTCAGTTGTTCGAAGCCCTCGAAGATCCTCTCTTGATCCTCGGGCGCGATCCCCGGACCCTCGTCGCCCACCGACAGTCGGACCCACTCGCCTTCCATGCCGTCGGGTCCCCCCGAGACCACCTCGGACCGGACGGTCACCGTCGTCCCTGGAGGAGAAAACTTCACCGCGTTGCTCAGGAGATTGACCAGGATCTGGAGGACCCGGTCCGGGTCGGACACGAGCTCCAGGGTGGGTGGCACGTCATCCGACCGGATGGCAATCCCGCGCCGATCCGCATCCGGGGCGACGACGTCCCGGGCGGCGCCCACCAGATCCACGCCCACGATCCTCCGGGGCCACGTCTGCAGCTTGCCCTCTTCGAGCCGGGTCAGGTCCAGGACGTCGCCCACGAGCCGGAGGGCGTGGTCACTCCCCCGTCGGATCTTGCGTGCGATCTCGTCGAGCTCCCCCGATTCCAGGTCCTCCTTCTCCTTCCCTGTCTGACTCATCCGCTCCGCCCACAGCAGGATCCCATGCAGGGCGTTGCGGATGTCGTGGTGCACGTAGGCCTGCAAACGGTTGCGTACCCGATTCGCACTCTCCAGCTCGCGGATCAGGGTATCGCGCTGAGAGAAAAGGTCCGCGTTCTGAATCGCGACGGCTGCCTGATCGGCTAGCATCTCGACGATCAGAGCGTCCTCCTCGGAGAATCCACGGCCGTCTTCCTTGTTGGTGAGATAGAGGTTGCCGTACACGCGGTCGCCGATCTTGATGGGAGTGCCGAGAAAGGAAGAGACCAACGGATGGTGATCGGGCACTCCCACGGAACGGGAGTCGTCTTCCGCCGAGCTGACCCGGATCGTGGATCGCTCCCGAATCACGGCGCCCAATAGCCCCTTTCCGGAGGGAGGGGCACCCATCCGCTTCGCCAGCGCCTCCGGGATCCCGCTGGTGATGAAGCTGCGCAGGCCTGCTCCGGCGGGATCCAGAACGCCGAGGGCGCCCTGCTGGGCCCCGGTCAGGCGTCGAGCCTCCTCCACGATGCGGGTCAACAGGTCCTCGAGGTTGAGATCGGCCGATACTGCGACGCCCGCGTCGTGGAGAGTCCTGAGGCGCTGGATCAGCGCCCGCCCGTGAGCGTGGAGCCGGCCCAGCTGAAGGGAGTCCCTCTGCTCGTCCTCGTACAACCGGGCGTTGTCCGTTGCCAGCGCCGCGAGGTTCGCGAATGCGGACAGGAGCCGAGCGTCGGCGTCGTCAAAGGGTGGTGAGTAGGCGCTCTTGACGCAGGCAAGGGTTCCGAAGACCCGCCCGCGGACGACCAGCGGCGCGGTGATGGCTCGATCGGACAGGATGGACAGGCTGCGGGCCACGCGCCCGGCGGGGCTATGCTGCAGGTCGTTCTCGATGATCACCGCCTGCTGCTCGATGGCCGCCCACATCAGGCTGCCCTCCACCGGGAACGAGCGACCCGACACCTCCTTCAGCACTCCGGAGCAGACGCTCAGGGTGATGGTTCCAGACTCCTCGTCCCAGTCGCCTACCGCTGCGCCGTCCGTGCCCAGGATCTCCTGCGCACGTTGGCACACGAGTCGGAGGACCCGGTCAACGTCCAGGGCCTCCAAAATCGTGCTTCCAATCTCGAACAGCGCGGCGAGCTGCTCCACCTGCTCGGCGCGCTCGGTTGCCGATGATTCCATCGAAAGTGGTTGGGGTCCCGTAATCGTCAGATGCGAAATATGGCGGCCAGAGAGCTCCGGGCAAAGCGCCGGTACGCTGTCCGGGAGCTGGCGGTGCCGGGGTCCGGCGCTCGTTGGACTCGAGGCGGGTTCGCCGGGATCGAGCTAGCCCAGCCTCTCTGCCACGCTCGCGGCGACGCGCGCTTCGAGAGTCCCCTTGGAGCTGCAGCTCACCGGATCGCTGCCAGCGCCTTCAGGTCGTCCGGCGTGCCCCTAACCTCCGAGCATCTCGGACACCCTTTCCGAGATGCGCCGCTCCAGGATTCCTTTGGAGGTGCAGTGAATGGGGTATCCGCTGATCTCCCGGTTTCTGGCCGAGGCATCGATCTCGGTTCGGATCCGGGTCTGTGCCGGTCCCAGCGCGTCGATCCGCGTCATCAGATACAGGGTGACCCGGTAGGCGTCTGCGTAGGGCCGACCCGTGATTCCGGAACCGCAGTCCAGATAGCGAGACATCCGATCCCCACCGATGCGTTTGGGGCTGAATTCCCGGTTACCCAACGCCATGTTCTCGGGCTCGAATGCCCCCAGGGGGATTTCCAGATCCTCGAAGACCTCCGGCAGGATGGCCCACACACGGGCCACCGGGGCGTCCACGTGGTGCGTGACCATCGAGGATTCGGCAGTGAGGCGCGAGGTCACGTCCCCGCTCAGCTCGCGAAACCGAGCGCCGACCTCGCGATCGTCCGGGCGCGGGGTAGAGCAGGCGGTCAGCGCGACGGCGAGCAGGGGAATGGTGCGACGTAGCGATGGCATCGTTCCTTCCTTGGCTACGGCTGGGAAGGGAGGAAATCCGCTTCAATAAAGCGAAGAAGGGGGTCTTCTCTCAAGTGGAAGCTCGCGGGCGGGGCCTCACTGGTGCCCGCCCAACCCTCCATTGACCCCGCCCTCGCGCGGAATCTACCTTCTCGGAGTCACCCCTTCTGACTACGCCTGTCGATCCTGCAACGCTTGGCGCAGCGTGGCGCATCACAGACACGGCAGGTGCAGCCTAACACCTCAGGAGTATCGGCTCGGCCCCTCGCACCGGCAGGCACGGCATGAGGTTCTCGAAAGGCACGCTCAGCGTCATTACGGTAGCACTCGTCGTGTCCCTGCTCGCGTGGGGGATCTACATGCGCCTCCGGCCCGAGGATGGCGGTGAAGAGGCGCTGGCCGCGGACACGTCTTCCGTAGGTCTGTCGGATCTCTCGGCCAGCGAGCAGTTCGCCACGGACGTGCCGCAGCCCGTCAGTGGGGCCGTGGTCCGCAGGGATACGTTATGGCTCTCCGTGACGGCCGAGGGGCAGGCGGAGGCATTCCGCAAGACCGCGATCGCGGCTCTGGTGGGGGGTACCGTCCAGCGGGTGGCGGTGCGTGAGAACAGCCCGGTGTCGTCTGGGAGCACGCTCCTTCAGATCGACACCACCGAACACGCGCTGGCAGTTTCTCGGGCCCGGGCCGACTACCTCCAGGCCGAGGCTGCGTTCAGGGAGCTGGTCCTATTCGACAACGAAATCCAGGATCCGCAGCTTCGCGCTGAGCGGGAGCGCCTGGCTCGCTCCCGGAGCGGGCTTCAGCAGGCGGAAGTCTCTCTTCGGGAGGCGGAGCTGAACCTCGCCCGTACGCAGGTGGCAGCTCCCTTCGGCGGGCGGGTGGCGGACCTGGAGGTGGTGACGGGTCAGTACGTGACACAGGGCACCGAGCTCCTGACCGTCGTGGATCTGGATCCCATCAAGATCGAGGTCCAGGTGCTACAGGGCGATCTCGTGCATCTGTTGGAAGGCCGCAGAGCGTCGATGGTTTTCTCGGCCCTCCCCGACGAGACGTTCGTGGGCCGCGTCGAGACCATCAACCCCATCGTCGACCCGGAGACGGGAGCCGCCCGGGTCACGGTTCATCTCCCCAATCCCGACGGCCGGATCAAGCCGGGAATGTTCGCTCGGGTCTCGCTGGATCTTCAGAGCTTTCCCGACCGCATCCTGGTGCCCCGGGCAGCCGTCCTGGAGCGGGACCGGAGGACCATGCTGTTCGTCTACGAGGGTGACCAGAGCCAGGGCGTGGCCATGTGGCGCTACGTGACGACCGGTTTGGAGAACGACTCGCTCGTCGAAATCGTTTCCCACGAGGAGACCTCCATGGTGGAGCCGGGCGAGGTGGTTCTCGTTGGTGGACATGCGTACCTGGCGCACCAGGTTCCGGTGAGATTGATCGAGCCCGCAGGGGGATGATGTCCCGCGGGACGCCTCGCGGGGTAGGCGACGACGCATTCCCACCGCGAAGGCAGGCCCAGACGCGGACCGACTGGGCGTCGGGCCGAAGACGGTAGCCCGAGGGCGCGGCCAGGAAGACGCATGGGAGCGAGGACACCGATGGGAGTGAGGACGATGACAAGCCAATGGTACGGAACCCCTCCTCGGCGGGTGCTATCGTTCGTGACGATCCTCCTGGCTCTCCTCGGCAGTGCTACATCGGCCGGCGGCCAGCAGGCCGCCTCGGGCTCCGGGGACGACAACGACACGAGCGGACGGATGAGCCGGAGCCAGGAGGTTCTCCACCTGTCACTGGAGAGGGCATTGGAGCTCGCGAGCCAGCACAACCCTGAGTACCGCCAGGCCCGTAACGAGCTCGAGCTCCAGGGGCCGGCGAGCCGGCAAGCCTGGGGTGCCTTCCTCCCGAATCTCTCTCTGAGTGCGGGCACCTCTCAGAGCTTCAGTCGCACCGAGATCACGGAAGATTTCTTCGGGAATCCCATCGACAATCCCGATCTTCGCACCAATTACAACTCCGGGACATCCCAGAGCCTTTCCCTGGACTTCGACCTGTTCGAGGGGGGGCGCCGCTTCCACGAGTTGGCAGACGTAAGGGCGCAGGTGGAAAGTCGGGTACAGGCCGCCGAGCTCCGCCTCATCGGGCTCCGGGCAAACGTCGCGCGGAAGTTCTTCGAAGCACAGGAGCAAGCGGAGCTGGTTCGTCTCGAACAGGAGCTGCTGGTCAGTCGCGAGAGGGACCTTGAGGCCACTCAGCGGCTCTTCGCGCTGGCATCGAAGAGCCGAGCCGATCTGCTCGGGGCAGAGTTCGAGCTGCGGCTGCAGGAGCGCCAGCTGCGCGACGTGGAGAGTGCGTTCCAGAAAGCGCTGCTGACGCTCCGGACCCACGTGGGAGACCCGGAGCTGCCCGAGATCGAGCTGGAGGAGGAGTCTGTGGACATCTTCGATCCGGGCTCCCTCCCGGCGGATCGGTTGGTGGATATGGCCCTGGCCCGCAATCCCCAGATCCTGCAGGAGCGAGCCAACTCCGACGCGAGTCGGGCGCAGGTGTCGGCTGCCAAAGCCTCGAGGTGGCCGAGCGTCTCCTTGTCCGGCTCTCTGAGCCGTTCGGCCTTCGGCGTGGATCAGGACGCTCTCTTCAGCCTCAACCCGGACGACCGCCTGAGTGGGAGTATGGGACTCGTTGTCAGGATCCCCGTCTTCGAGCGATTCACCACCTCGTACCAGATCGCTCAGGCCGACGTGAATCTCCAAAACTCGGGGGAAGCCCTCAGGAAGGTGGAGCTCGATACGGTGGAGAGAGTCAAAGCCGGTCTCATCGACCTTCAGGGTGCGTTCCTGGCGTACCAGATCCAGCTCCAGGCGTTGGAGGTGGCAGTGGAACGCCTCCGCATCGCTCAGGAGGAGTACCGGCTGGCCGGGCGCAACTTCGAGGAGCTTCAGGCTGCGCTGCGCGACGCTGCCGCTGCCCGTCGCCAGGAGCTCGATGCTCGGTATCAGTTCGTCGAATCCCGCATCAACCTCGAGGAAGTGGTGGGAACGCCGATCAGCCCGAACGGGGGGAATGCTCCCGAGCCCGGTCCGCAGTCCCGATGACGGCGAGGTAGGAGTCGTAGTGGGTCGCGCATTCCAATCTCGTCGGGAATAAGGAAGCCCGTCCCGTGTCCGTTCCCCGCGTGTCCACCCGGCGTCCCGTGGCCGTGGTGATGCTCTTCCTGGCCGTGACGCTGCTGGGAGTGATCTCCTTCGTTCGGCTGCCTATCGACCTGCTTCCGGACGTCAGTTATCCCCGGCTCGTGATCTACACCTCCTATCCTGATGTGGCACCGGCCGAGGTGGAGCGGCTGGTGACCGAGTCGGTGGAGGCTCAGGCGGCCGCGGTCCCGGGTGTGGAGCGGGTCCAGTCGGTGTCCCGTGAGGGAGTGAGCCTCGTGACGCTCCGCTTCGCGTGGGGCACGGACATGGACTTCGCCGTGCTCAACGTGCGGGAACGGATGGACAATATTCGGGAGTCGCTCCCGGAGAGCGCGGCACGGCCTCGCATTCTGCGGGTCGATCCCGAATCGGAGCCCGTCATGGCCATCAGTGTGGCCGGCGCCGCCGATCTGTGGCAGACGAAGGAGCTGTCGGAGACGGTCTTCCGGCGCCGGTTGGAGCAGCTCGACGGGGTGGCCGAGGCCGCCGTCACCGGCGGTCTGGACCGGGAGATCCAGGTGGAGGTGGACCCGACGCTCCTGGCTTCCTACGGCGTCGAGCTGGAGCAGGTTTCCGCAGCCCTCGCCGGAGCCAACTACAGCGCTCCGGGAGGCACTATCCTGCGAGGGCGGTACCGGTATCCCCTGCGCACTCTTGGGGAATTCCAGACCGTTCAGGAAATCGGCGACGTGATGGTCACGCGCCAGGCCCGGACTTCCCCGGAGGGTGGCGAGACGGACGAGGGCTCCAGGACGGTCCGGCTGGCGGATGTCGCCCGGGTCGTGGACGGCTTCGCGGAACGGGAATCCATCGCGAGGTACAACGGGGCGGAGTCGGTGGGGCTCCTGGTGTTCAAGGAATCGGGGGCCAATACGGTGGCGGTGGCCGAGGAGGTGCGGGGCGTCCTCGACGAGCTTCGGTCGGAATTTCCCGAGATCGCGCTGGACGTGGCCTACAGCCAGGCGGGGTTCATCTCGGACTCCATCAGCAACGTGGTTCAGGCGCTGGTCGTGGGGGGCGTTCTGGCATTCCTGGTGCTCTTCCTCTTCCTTCGCGACCCCCGCTACCCACTGGCCATCTCTCTGGCAATCCCCATCTCTATCGTCGGCGCCTTCGCCCTCCTCGATGCCACCGGTGTCTCACTCAACATCATGAGCCTGGGTGGCCTGGCTCTAGGCGTCGGAATGCTGGTAGACAACTCCATCGTCGTTCTGGAAAACATCTTCCGGCACCGGAAAGACGAGGGGACCCCACCGGTGGAAGCAGGTGCGCGAGGGGCGGAGGAAGTCCAGGGAGCCATCACGGCGTCCACCCTCACCACGATCTCCGTGTTCGGTCCCATCATCTACGTGGAGGGAGTGGCGGGCGAGTTGTTCACCGATCTCTCTCTGGCCGTCACCTTCTCCCTCCTTGCGAGCCTGATCGTGGCCCTGACCCTGCTTCCGATGCTGGCTGCGCGCTTCGGAAGTCCATCCGCAATGCCTCCCACGGTCCCCGGGGAAGAGAGGGACGAGGCGAGAGTCCGGGGAGGCCGGCGGTTCCCGCGAGCCGTGCGACGAGCACTGCTCGCTCCGCTTGCGGCGGTCCGGCAGGGAATTAGCCTGGGAGTGCAGCTCGCGACCTTCTGGTGGGCCGGGATTGCCCGGGGGCTCGGCATGGTGTTCTCCCCGCTCCTGAACGGATTCGACGGCGCCTTCGAGCGGTTCGCCGTACGCTATCACGGGGCCCTGGAATGGTCTCTGGACAATCGTCGCAGGGTGGTGGGGATGGCAGTGGCCTCTCTGGCCGGAGCGCTGCTGCTCGGCCTGGTCCTCGACCGGAACCTCCTCCCTGACGTGGACCAGGGAGCGTTCGTCATGCGCCTGGAGTTACCGGAGGGTACCGCGTTGCCGGCGACGGGCGAGACCTCGCGACAGATCGAAGCCGCGCTGCTGGAGGATCCCGGAGTGGACGCGGTCTTCTCGAGGATCGGAAAGGACGTGCGCTCCTATGCCGAGAGCGAGGAATCCTCGGGAGTGAACACGGCGGTATTCCAGGTCCGGCTGAAGACGGGAACCGGGACAGCCGAGGTCATCGATCGGCTGCGCCCCATTCGAGACGCCCTTCTGGAAGGATCACTCACGTTCGAGGCCGGACAGGCCACGGCGCTTGGGCAGATCCTGGGCGGACGTGAGGCCGACCTGAGAGTCCGGATTCGGGGCGAGGATCTGGTGCGCTCCTTCTCCCACGCGGAGGCGGTTCGGGACCGCCTTTCGGAGCTGTCGGCGCTCGGGAATGTCCGTCTGGGTAGCGAGCGCGGCCAGCCGCAGGTGCAGGTGGAAATCCTGCGGGACGCTGCGGCTCGCTACGGTATCGAGCCGAGGCTCATCGCGGAGACCATCGAGAACGCCATGCGCGGTGATCGGGCCACGGAGTTCGTGGACTTTGACAGGAAGATCGGGATCATCGTGCGCCTCCCGGACGATCTACGCTATGCGGCTGCCACCCTGGACGACCTGCGCGTGCGCGGCGTGCCCCTGCGGGAGCTGGTGACGGTGCGCGAAGCCGTGGGACCGGCCGAGATCCACCGGGAAGATCAGGGACGAGTCGTCACCGTGTACGCCGATGTTCTCGGGGGCGGAGTCGATGAGGCCGTGGCCACGATCCAGGCCGCGCTGAGAGAGCTTCCGCCTCCTTTGGACACAAGGCTGGAGGTGGGCGGCGAAAACGAGGAGATGAGGCGCTCCTTCCAGGATCTGGTCTTTGCATTCGCTCTTGCGTTGCTCCTGGTGTACATGATCCTGGCAGCCCAGTTCGAGTCGTTCGTCCATCCTTGGACGATTCTGATGGCAGTGCCCCTCGCGCTGGTGGGGGCGGTACTGGCTTTGGCCCTGGCGGGAGAGGGGCTCAACACGATGAGTCTGATCGGGGTGGTGATCCTGGTGGGGATCGTGGTGAACGACTCCATCGTCAAGGTGGATTTCATCAACCAGGCTCGGGCTCGGGGCGCGGACCTGAGGTCCGCGATCCTCGAGGCGGGCAGAGTGCGCCTTCGACCCATCATCATGACCACCGTCACGACGGTCCTGGGCCTCACTCCCATGGCGCTGGGAATCGGCCGTGGGGCGGACTTGCGGGCGCCACTGGCCGTGGCCGTCATCGGGGGCCTCATCGTGGCCACGGCGCTGACCCTGATCGTGGTTCCGGTCATGTACTCCCTGGTGGAGGGCCTGGGAGGGCGGCTGCGTCTCGGGTCGCCACAGGAATCGGTGGGCCGGGGAGCGAGCTCGCGGGCGAGGGGGGTTGGGGGACGATGATCCGCCTGAGCATTCGCCGCCCCGTGGCGGTGGCCATGGCCTACCTGGCCGTTGCGCTGCTGGGAGCGTTCGCCTGGAGGAACATTCCCATCGAGCTCCTCCCGGACACGCAGCTTCCGAGACTCACCGTGACCGGCACATGGCGGGGTGCGTCGCCCGAAACGGTCGAGGCCTTCCTCACGTCCCCCATGGAAGCGGTGATCCAGCAGGTGCGGGGTGTGGAGAGGATCCTCTCCGAATCCTACGAGGACCAGGGTTTGGGCACCGCGCGGATCGAGGTGGAGTTCAACCGGGACACCGACATGGACTTCGTCCGCCTGGACCTCTCGGAGCGGCTGGCCACGCTGGAAGAGGAGCTCCCCCCGGGCGTGAGCCGTGTCAACGTCCAACCCTACGTGCCTCGGGAATTCGAGACCCAGGCCGAGCGAGCGTTTCTTCGGTACACCTTCACGGGACCCTATATCCTGGAGGCCCTCAGGGAGCACCTGGACGAAAGGACCGTCCCGGAGCTCACGCAGCTCGAGGGCGTGGCCCTGGTGAACCTCTTCGGCGGGCGCGAGCGTCTGATCGAGATCGAGCTGGACGAGGATAAGGTGAACGCTCTGGGCCTGACCCCGGACGTCGTATGGCAGCGGATCTCGGATCTGGATCTGGTGCGGGAAGCCGGTGTGGTCCGGGCGGGAGGCCGGGAGTGGACGGTCACGATCCAGAATCGGCCGTCGTCCGCCGCCGAGATCCGCACCGCCGTGGTCTCCATGGAGGGAGGAAAGCTCGTCCGGGTTACGGACGTGGCCCGCGTCCGGGACACCTTCGAGGATGCGCGCAGCCACTACAGGATCGATGGCCGTCCAGCCGTGGCCTTCACGATCATCAAGGAGATCGGCGCCAACGCGGTGAGGGTGGCGGACCGGGTCAAGCAGCGGGTCGAAGAGCTCGGACGAACAAACCCGCCGGGGACCGACATGATCCTCGACGAGGATCAGAGCGACGACATCCGCCGCCAGCTCACCGACCTGCGCTTCCGGGCTCTGGTGGCGGCAGGGGTGATCTTCCTGGTCCTGCTGGCGTTCCTGAGGTCCTTCCGCTCCGCAGGAGTGGTCTTCGCCACGATCGCCTTCTCGGTGCTCATCGCGCTCAACCTAATCTACTTCGGCGGGCTCACGCTCAACCTCCTCACGTTGATGGGCCTCGCCATGGGGTTCGGCCTCATCGTGGACAACTCCATCGTCGTGCTGGAGAACGTATTCCGACGATGGCAGGGTGGGGAAGAGCCGGTATCGGCGGCGGAGAAGGGGTCTCGCCAGGTGGTGCTCCC
>JBDHKE010000276.1:0-2779 GCA_039586555.1 Gemmatimonadota bacterium
TTCTCCGGACCCGGCCTGGGGATCACGATCGGTCAGGGTTCCGACGAAAGCTCCATCACCGATAATCTCATCGGGATTCCAGATTCGGATACCGGCAACTGTGCTGGATTCGACACGGATGCTGTCTCCGTGGCGGGATCGAGAGATGTCATCGTAAGAGACAACCTGATCCACTGCAGCGACATCGGGATACGGCTGGGTGTCGACACCGAGGATGCGATCGTCGAGGAGAACATCATCGGCGGTGACACTCCCCGCGGCCATCGCACACACGGGATCTTCATTCAGTCGGCTCGGGGCTCCTTCATTCGAGAAAACACGATCTTCGGCAACAACGGCTACGGTATCGCGGGACCGCCCGGCCCCGTTGTCGAACCATCGCCAGGCAACCTCATCACCTGTAACGCCATCTGGAGAAATCAAGCGGGCGGAATCAGCCTGCCCGCCGTCGGCACGCAGCCGCCGGTTCTGACACGGGCCACGCCGGTCGCCGTGGAAGGTGATACACCGGATCCTCTATCGGGCTGGGTGGAACTCTTCGGCGATGATGCAAGCCAGGCCCGTGTTTTTCAGGGAAGCGTCCGGATCGATCAGAGCATGGACCCGTCATTCCGTCACCTGATCCGTGTGTTCGATCTTCAGGCGGAGGCAGTAGAAGCCGGAACCGAGATCTCGTTTGACCGGAACGTCCCCCAGAACCACACGGCGACTCTTACCTCCGTGTCATCGAGTGAGACCACAGAGCTGTCCTTGGCAATCCCCGCCGAGGCCACCGGCCTCGTCTTCGACGTTATTCGGGGAAAGGTCGAGGCGCTGTCGTTCTCCTCGTCCGGAGGCATCGACCTGGGGGCCGTGACGTGCCTGGGCACGCTCGATCCGGACGTGGCCGGCTCGCCCAACATCGTGGATCCCGATCTGCCCGACCCGGGAGAGGCCTTCTTCTATCTGTCCAGGAGAAGATCCCTTACGACCAACGCCCCCGGCACGTACGATCCCGGCTTTTGCCTT
The DNA here is from genome assembly GCA_039586555.1 of Gemmatimonadota bacterium. GTDB lineage: Bacteria > Gemmatimonadota > Gemmatimonadetes > Longimicrobiales > Gaopeijiaceae > JBDHKE01. The sequence goes on from JBDHKE010000276.1 coordinate 1,009, forward strand.
GCGGACCTGGGCCTGTTCTCAGGACCGCGCAGACCAGCGTCCGGGGACTGCCCACTCTGATTCCCGGCGCACGAATGCGTCGGAGCCCCGCCCGGCTGGGCGGGGCTCCGACCAGGATTGAGGGAAGACAGAGCCTTACTTGGTGAAACGGACCTCCTCGACGACCATCGAGCCGCCGACGATGAACGCCTCCGCCTCGGCATCAGGATCGCTGCCGTCCACACAGTTGCCGAAGTCATCTGCGACCGACCCCACACAGGTATCGAGCATCACCTGCACACGAACGTTGTAGTCATCGGAAACGGGCAGATCTTCGTAGAAGAAGTTGTATGAGTGAGCGCCCAGGGTCCTGAGGCCTATCTCGATCTCCTCGTCGGAGAGCAGGCAATCCTCAGAGGCCTCCGGACCGGTGCAGGCCGCGAGATTCTCGATGATCCCGCCCAGCTTCGTGGTCAGAGTGAGTTGCTGGCCGCAGAAAACGACCTCGCCGGGAGCGGCGAGCATTTCGGCACCGCCCTCGGGTTGAATCATCGCCCGAACGATCACCTGTGCACCGGCAGACGTGGAGTCCTCCGAGCCACCCTTCCCCTTGGTCTTGACCCGGGTGTAGGAACCACACTGGAGGGAAATGTCCATCGTCAGCTCCTTCCAGTTCGGAGCCCTGACGGTGGTTGCCATACCCGGAACGTCGATCCAGGTGTTGAGACTCTCAGTGTCGCTATTCAGGTAGAGACCCTGGGCGTACGTGGCTCCGGCCTTGGAACTCTGTGCCATGGCAGGTGCAGTAAGAACGACCGCAAGAATGGTAACCAGGATGACAGTGGCCTTCTTCAATTCGGCTCTCCTTTCCCCCCCATCTCCCGCAGGTTTTGTTTTCGTGACGAGCCGGCACTGCCCTGAAACGTTCGCTGCCCTCCTTCCCGGCCCGCACGTGAACCCGCCCAGTGTGCAATCCCTCTGCCAGTCACTCGAGAACGCTGATGACAGCGTTCGAGTGCTGCCAGACCCATCGAAACAATGCATCCGTCACGACATTGAAAGGCGAGGGTGGCTTACGATGAGGAAATTCAAGCCTGTGGATTGACAATCGAGGTGATGGAGGACACGCTGAAACTTCGGCGTAGAGGACTTCTGACAATTACAGGTTTTGTTTTTGAACGGGATGTCCTAATCCCCGACACGATGGAGAGGGCCCGCACCCGAGAAGATGCTTCAGTTCGGTCGGTGCCGGCGATCTCAGTACGCCAGGTAGAAGTAGCTCTTGTCGTCCATCAGAGCGGGATCGTCGTGGGTTGTGACCGGTTGCTCGTCCACCAAGGTCACGACGCCTGTCGAGAAGAGGGCGTCGTCGGAGCGCCGGAGCGTGTAGGGAGTCCGCCCACCGGTCCAGCTGAGGTGCACCGCGCCGGGGCCCTTGTCGGCCATGAGGGTCACAGGCCCCCAGGTGAGTCCGGTTCCGACACGAACAGTGGCCGTCTCGTAGGCCCCGAGGGGCACGAGGAACCCATCTCCGTCCATGGCGAGGGGCGTGCCTCCCTCCTCGTCCTGCTCGATCCGCTCCGGGGCGAGAAGCTGAAAGACGTCCGAGCTGATGCGTGCCACCGTGGCTGAGCCGGTCAGCTCGATCATGCGCAGGACGATCCCCTGGCCGACTTCCGCGGGCTTGACCGTGTAGAGGAGGACTTCCGGTTCGTCCACGGTAAAGAAGGAAGCGGCGCTCACGGGGAGGTTGCCCGGCCGGCGCGGCAGGAGCCGGGAAGGAAGAGGAGAG
>JBDHKE010000277.1:0-2751 GCA_039586555.1 Gemmatimonadota bacterium
CGGTGTCGTCCTTCAGGACTGAAACCAGCTGCGGCCGGCTGAACCGAAGAGCGGGAAGGAGTCCGAATGCCATGGCCGCTGCGAATGCAAGAGCCAGGGACACTGCCAACGTCCATCCGCTGGGTTCAAAGGTCGCGCCGGGAGCGGAAATGTTCAGGTCCATGGGGTGAACCCTGGTCATTGCTGTCATGGCCAGAACGATCCCGACTCCCCCGCCAATCACGGTCAAAACTCCCGCCTCTACCATCAGATGTCTCACCAGGCGGATACGACTCGATCCCAAAGCCAGCCTCACTCCGATTTCCTGCTCCCTGGCGGCAGACCTAGCCAAGGCCATTCCGGCCAGGTTCCCGCAGATGATGAGAAGGAAAACGGCAAATAGCCCACAGATTCCGACTACGGCGACCGCTTCCAAGCTCCGGTGCTGGACTGGAAAGCGCCCAAAGCTGGCAGCCTTGACCGTTCGGTGCTGGTTGGTCTCGGGGTACTCGGTCGCAAGGATGGCGAACACCGTCTGAACCGCAGCCCGTGCTTCGGAGAGCGTTGCACCCGGACGGAGTCTTCCCAAAACCTGAACCGAGAAGCGTCCCCTGTTCCTGAACACCGACTCATCGCCGCCCGCATCGGGGTGCTGGAAGAGCGGCACCCACATGTCCAAGCTGGCCCAGTTTACGCGCGCACCTCTGAACTCCTCCGGCGCCACGCCAATCACCGTGTAGGGGGTGCCGTCCAGAAGAAGGGATTGGCCCAGAATGTCGTAACGCCCACTCAGTTGGCCTTGCCAGAAACGATGGCTCACCACCACCACCGGGTGTTGACCAGGGTCCCCATCCTCTGTGTCCAGAAACCCCCTGCCCACAGTGGGAAGGGCTCCAAGAACATGGAAATATTCGGAAGTTGCATAGGCCACCCTGGCCCGCATCCCCCCTTCTTCGCTACCGAAGGTGGCGTCCCGCTCGGCCCATGCGGTAAGGGACTCGAAAGGGGTGTCTGCATCTCTGACATTCTCAAAATCGGGATATGTCCAAGCCCAGTCATCATGTCCCCTGATGACCGGGACCATGTCCACGATCCGGTCCTGGCCCGTCACACCCGGAACCGGGGCAAGCCACACGGCATGAATCGCCGTGAACACAGCGGCGTTCACACCTATTCCCACGGCGAGGGAGAGGACTGATACGATCACGAAGCCGCGGGCTCTTGGGAGGCCCCTGAATGCAAACCGAACGTCCTGAAGGATGTCGGAGAAGAGTTCGCGGATGAACCGACGTCGCAGGCCTCCCTGGTCGATCCGGCGACAGCGTTGCACCACCATCTCCCGGTCCCCGAATTGCCTCAGCGCTTCTTCCCGGGCCTCCTCAGGGCTTCTTCCGTCGGCCACCAACTGCCCGATCCTGGTTTCCAGGTGGAAGTTGACCTCTTCATCCAGGCTCCCCTCCAGATTCTTCCCGAACCGGTCCAGGTGAAAGACCCTCTTCAGCCGTGGTCGTTTCATTTCACTCCCTCCATGGAAACCTCGAGGAGCGAAAGCATCGCCCGGGTGCTTGCGGCCCAAGACTCCAACTCGCTGGACAGCGCGCGCCGCCCCTTCCGAGTTATCTCATAGAACTTCGCCCGCTTCCCCTCCTCCGTCTTCCTCCACTCCCAGTCCACATACCCTTTGGCCTGCAGACGATGGAGCGCCGGATAGAGGGAACCCTCTTCCACCCGAAACAACCCAGCCGACCGGGAGGCGATATGATCGGCGACACCCACCCCGTGCATGGGCCCAAAGAGCTCCAACGCTCTCAGAATCAACAGCTCCAGCGTTCCATAAAGGTTTCCGGCTCGAATGGTGCCCACCTTGAGTCTCCCGGGTATAGATGGTCTATATAGACTGTCTATGTTGAATACGAGGCGGACCAATCCGAAGTTTCGCCCTTACCGCCACGCTGTACGTCTAACACATTGAGAAGTCCTTACCCTGCAAGACCGGGACGCGAGTCAGGAGCCTAGCCGACCGTGGCGAGAGGAAGTCGGTGACTGGCGCGCCTGCCGTCGAGACGAACCAGGGAGTGATCGATGAACATGCCTTTGGCGTTGCCTTTGCTAGCCCTGCTGCCGTGGGCGGCCCTCGGATGCGAGAACCCCGCCGCGCGGCAGGACGGGAGCACGGCGCAAGACAGTGCGGGCGTCCGCATCGTGGAGAACCTGCGAGGAACATGGACGACTCCATGGCAGGTAGGTGCCCAACCACTGGTCAGCATCGGGAGCGTCGATGGAGATCCAGACCACCTACTGTACCGGGTCATCGGGGCCGTCGGGTTACCGGGCGGTCGGATCGTGATCGCGAACGAAGGGTCCCTCGAGCTCCTGTTCTACGATAAGGACGGGAACCTCCTCCACAGGGCAGGACGACGGGGAGGGGGCCCTGGAGAGTTCCAGTCGCTGGAGTGGCTATCGCGGTACGGGCCCGATTCAGTCCTGGCTGTGGATGTCTGGGGTCAGCGCGTGTCCTATTTCGATGCTGAAGGAAACTTCGGACGTTCGGTGCGGCTGGAGCCGAATGCCCAGATCCCCTTTCCCCGTCCCGTCGGGGTCTTCGGCGATGGAAGCTTCCTCGCTACCCAGGGCACCTTCAGCCTTGGAGGCGACCCGCCGGTCCGGGCGGAACGGACGCTACACCCTCTCTTCCGCTACGAGTCCAACGGGAGAACCGCGATCCTGCTTGGGTCGTTTCCCGGGCCCGAGTGGGTCAACGCTCCGGTGGGC
>JBDHKE010000278.1:0-3157 GCA_039586555.1 Gemmatimonadota bacterium
GCGTGGGACGGCTGGATCAGCTCTGTCTGCCCTACTACCGGAGGGACCTGCGAGACGGCGTTCTCTCCAGAGAGCAGGCCACCGAGCTGCTGGAATGCCTCTGGCTCAAGCTGGCCGAGGTGAACCGGGTGGGCGAGGAGATCTACAGCTACATGGGGGGATACCAGCTGTGGGTCCACGTGACACTGGGCGGGCAGACCGCTGACGGGGACGACGCCACCAACGAGCTCTCTCATCTCATGCTGGACGTGACGGGCCGCATGAGGCTGCCGAAGCCGACCGTCTCGGCGCGGATCCACAAGCGCACCCCGGAAGATTTCCTGATCCACTGCTGCGAGACCATCAAGGCCCACGGCGGAGGGATGCCGGCGCTGTTCAACGACGAGGTCATCATCGCCAGCAGACTGGCCTACGAGCCCGGCATCACCAAGGAAGACGCCTATGACTGGAGCATCATCGGTTGCGTCGAGCCCGGGATCGAGGGAAAGGGCTCGCCGGCGCACCTGGGGTCGGTAAGTCCTACGACGACATGATGGCGGCATTTGCCGAGCAGGTGAAGCAGTACACCCGGGCGATGGTGATGGCGACGATTCCGACCGATGCCGCCCACGTCAGGTATCTGCCGACGCCCTTCCTCTCCTCCCTGGTGAGCGACTGCGTGAAGCGGGGCCGCAGCGTCTGGGAAGGTGGAGCCGTCTACGACGGAGGCCCGGTGTTCTGCTACATCGGCGTTCCCAACGTGGGGAACTCGCTGGCTGCAGTCGGGAAGCTGGTCTTCGACGACGGGGTCCTGACCATGGCCCGGCTCAAGCACGCCCTGGAGACGAACTTCGAGGACCTCGCCACCGACCCTACCGGCCCGGAGATCCAGCAGCTCTGCCTCGCCGCGCCCAAGTTCGGGAACGACGACGACTACGTGGACAAGATCACCAAGGACTGCTTCAACATCATGGTGAAGGAGCTTCGCGGATACAGGACGTTGACGGGGGGCAGGTACAGGGCCGTCATCGCTCCGACCACCGCCCACATCCAGGGGGCACTGGCCTGCGGAGCGACGCCGGACGGAAGGAAGGCAGGGACGCCGCTGGCCGACGCCTGTTCTCCCGCGCAGGGAACCGATCTGGCCGGACCGACCGCGGCCGTCAAGTCGGTGGCCAAGCTCGAGCACATCAACTGCGCCTGCGGGTCCGTCTTCAACATGAGGCTGCATCCCGCCACGGTGCAGGAGAGGGCAGGCATGGCGAAATGGTCCCACCTGATCAGGACCTACTTCGATCTGGGTGGATGGGAGCTCCAGTTCAACACCGTGGACGCCGAGACGTTGAGGGAGGCTCAGAGGAACCCGGAGCAGTACAGGGATCTGCTCATCAGGGTGGTCGGATACAGCGCGCACTTCGTGCAGCTGGACAGGGCGATACAGGACGACATCATCGCCCGGACCGAGCACGCATTGTCGTAGTCGTCCACTCCCTTCCGCCGTTCCGCCCTCGGGAGCGGGAAGCCGACGGCGCTTGGATCGACGGAATCTCACCCATGGCCGGCGAGAAATCGGGGCTGGTTTTCAACATCCAGAGGTACGCGATCCACGATGGGTCCGGTGTCAGGACCCTCGTGTTCATGAAGGGCTGCCCGCTCCAGTGCCGGTGGTGCTCCAATCCGGAGGGCCAGAAGGGCCACCCCGAGATCGGATTCATGGCCGGCAGGTGCGTGGGCGCCGAGACCTGTAGAGCCCGCTGCGCCGATGCCTGCCCCGAGGAGGGAATCACCCTGTCTCTGGAGGGGAAGCCCGTCATCGACAGGGGGTCCTGCACGCATTGCCTCGCCTGCAGCGAGGCCTGCTACTACGGGGCGTTGGAGCTGATCGGGCGGGAGATGACGCTCGAGGAAGTCCTCCGGGAAGTCGAGAAGGACAGGCCCTTCTACCGGAGGTCCGGCGGCGGCGTCACCGTGGGGGGCGGTGAGCCGCTGATGCAGGCCGAGTTCGTGGCGCAGCTGCTGGCGGCGTGCCAGGAGCGCCATCTGCACACGGCCATCGAGACCACCGGCTTCGGCTCGCGGCGTCAGCTGGAGGAACTGCTGGAGCACGTCGACCTGGCCTACTTCGACGTCAAGCACATGGATCCGGCGAGGCACCGGGAGCTGACGGGAGTGCCGAATCGGGTGGCCCTGGAGAACATCGGGGCGGCGCTGTCGGTGGACAGGCGCTGCGAAGTCATCCTGCGGGTCACGATCATTCCCGGCTTCAACGATTCCGAGGAGAACATCTCCGCTTCCGCGAGGTTCGCCGTGGAGGCGGGCTGCGAGAAGATCGAGCTGGTGCCGTACCACGCGCTCGGCGCCGGCAAGTACGCGCAGTACGGCAGGGAGTACCGGATGGGGAGCGAGGTCTCCCCGAGCCGGGAGGAAATGGCGAGGCTGAGGCGGATGGTCGAGGGGTTCGGATTGAAGGAGATGACCGGCCGAATCTGACCCGGAGAGGCGGAGTCATCCGACTCGTGGATCGCACTTCTCGCGATCGAGACACTCGATGGCGATTGCCCGGATGCGCTCCGCTCCCCTCCTCGCGCCGTCGATCACCGGAAGGCGTCGCGCCAGCGCTTCGGCCTGCCTCCCATCCCGAGCTCGCTGAGCCTCTGGATGGGTGACTACACGCTCGCGAGCGACCTCGAGGAAGCCCTAGACCTCCCGGCGGAGTACGCGCTCCCCGAGGAGGACTACAGCGGTCCGCTCCTGGCCAACCTGGGGATTCCCCTCCAGCCGGCCGTGCGGGCCCACCTCGAGCGGCCAGGGCGGAGCATCTACTTCGCGATGGGCTCTTCGGGGAACAAGCAGCTCTACCTGAGGGCGCTGGACGCCCTGGAGCGCTCCGGGCACAACGTGGTGGCAGCCTACACCACGATCCTAGGTGAAGAGGAGCTTCCCGCCGTCGGGGAGAACGTCCTCCTGGAGAAGTTCGTTCCCGCGGAGATCGTCAACAAGATGGCCGACCTGGCCGTTCTGCACGGCGGCCAGGGCACCTTCTACACGGCAGCCTACTCGGGGAGGCCGGTCATCGGAATTCCGATGCAGCCCGAACAGCAGTACAACATCGACATCCTGGTCCGACACGGATCGGCCATCCGCCTGTCGAAGCGGCACTTCCGGGAGGAGGCGCTTC
>JBDHKE010000022.1:0-41021 GCA_039586555.1 Gemmatimonadota bacterium
TTCGGCAAGCGATTCATATAGGCGTTCGGCAGCGACTGTTCGTAGCCGTAAATGGCCCCGTCGGGGTTCATCGTGAAGCGAACGTTGGTGAGGGGCGTCGCCGCTTCCACGACCTCGATCATGGAGCGCAGTCCTGGGATTACCCACCGCTCCGCCTCGTCAATGAGCATCCCGGTGATCCGTTCCTTCTCTTCGTAGTACGCGTCCTTGGCACCGGCGAAATAGTCGGTCTCGAACCGCCGCCAAGGTCCGTAGCCGCTGAGCATGAGGATCTGGACCGTGGAGCTACCCGGCCGAGAGTACTCCTCGAAAGCGTTGTCGTAGACGGTAACGCCCAGCACGGCGTTCAGGGGATCACCGGTGAGGCAGGCCTGGTAGGTGCCCTCTACGTCGTGATTCCGGGTCACGAAGATCTCGTACCCTTTCACCTTCTCGCGAATCTCCTGGTTGAGCCCGAGCCATACGAGGAACGTCGAAAGGGAGGGCCGGTATCCCTGCAGCCGAGCCAGGTACTCCTGGCCATCATCGGGATATTCGCCTGGCGGCGTCTCCTCGACGATCATCTTCATGGTCTCGGGAACACTGGCGTTGGAGATGACCGCCCTGGCCTCGAGGTTGCTGCCGTCTTCGAGGGTGACCCCCGCAACGGCCCCGTCTGTCAGCGTGATACCGGTTGCCTTTGTTCCCAGGAGGACCGTGCCTCCCGAGGCTTCGATGGCCTCCCTCAAGGCGTCGCTCAGCTGTTGCGAGCGGGGCTTGATGTAGTGGCCCCCAAACCGCAGGTAGGATGCGGTGGCAATCGAGTAGTAGAAGCCGGACAGCTGCGAAGGCGGCAGGCCGTAGTACGGCCAGAAGACCGACAGAAGTGATCGAACCTGGGGGTCCAGCACGTGCTCATCCAGCACGTCCGCAAGTGTCTGGTTGCGGATCCCCCACATCTTCCGATGGGTGAGGGGGAAGCGCAGACGGTCCCACCAGGACTCTGAATCATACGGCTCCATGGCCTCGTCCAGGATGCCCATCATCGTGCCGAAGAACCCACGGATGCCCTCCGCCTGGTCGGGGAAGGTGTCCACCAGCTGCTCTACGACCCCGGCCGGATCTCGCTGCGGCCAGATCATGTCGTGGTCCGGGGTAACGATGCGGCACAGCTCGGGGAGTTCGATCGTCTCGACGTTTCCCAGGACCCCCGCTCCTTCCAGGACTCCCCGCAAAGCACCGTCGGCACTGCCTGTGGCGTGGAGGGAAACGTCGAAAGAGAACTTCCCGTCCGCGCGTTCAAAGGTGGTCGCGTATCCCCCAGGCTTGAAGTGCTGCTCTACCAGAGTCACCGGAAAGCCGCGCCGGGCGAGATGGGCGGCGGCGCTCAGTCCTCCCAGCCCCCCGCCGATGACCACCACAGGCAGATCCTGCTTTCCACCCATCGCCGTCACCGACGCACTCAGCTTGTCCCAGTCCACCATCAACGCCGCAGTGCTCGCGGCGGCCATCCTCAGGAAATCAAGTCGGGTGACGTTCCGTTGCGGTTCGGTGCTCACGCTGCACCTCCATCGAGGGTCCTGCTCACGAGGTGGCGTAGACAGTCCCGCCCAGCCATGGCGGAGGACCGGGGCCACGACGAACGCTCCCGTCTCCCTGCAGGATCCCCGGGACCAGAGTTGGACGAAACCCCCATCGACGACCCCACGTAGGGTCCGTTGCCCACCCGTAGCTTGGCCAGGTGCACGCTCGCACACGGGCAAGCGCGGCGCCCCTATTTCGAGCTCAGAGCCCCCTCATGGGCCTGAGCGCATAGAGTCCCACTCGGAGCCCGGACACCCTGTAGGAGACCTCATGTCTGCCCTTGTCCAGGACCTCAGATTCGGTCTGCGCATGCTGGTGAAGACCCCCGTGGTCTCCATCATCGCCGCGCTCTCTCTGGCTCTCGGCATCACCGGCGCCACGGCCATGTTCGCCCTGGCCAGCGGCTTCTTCCTGGAGCCCCTCCCCTTCGGAGACCAGGACGGCCTGGCGATGGTGCAGCAGCTCCAGCACGGCGAGGCCGTGGAGATGGCCTCCGGTGTCTCCATGCCCAACTTCCGGGACCTTCAGGAGGCCTCCACCGTGTTCACGGGACTCACCGCGTTCACCGTGGGGAGCGTCAATCTAACGGGGTTGGATCAGCCCGAGCAGATCCAGTTGGCTACGGGAACGCCAAACCTGTTCGAGATCCTGGGCATTCGGCCCTGGATGGGCCGTGGCTTTCGGCCAGACGAGGGAGTGGAGGGCCGGAGGAACGTGATCGTGCTGGATTATGCCTACTGGGAGAGCCAGTTCCTCTCGGACCCCCACGTGCTGGGAAGAGCCGTCACCCTCGACGGCATCCAGCACACCGTGATCGGTGTGATGCCCGAGCGCTTCGAGATGCTCCCGGTAGTTCAGGGGTTCAGGCCCTCAGACTTCTCGGGGGTCGATGAGCGGGGATCCAGGGCCTTCCTGGTCTTCGGCCGACTCCGCCCCGGCGCGACGCTGGAGCAGGCCCGCTCCGAGCTCGCCGGGATCAGTGCCCGTCTGGAAGCCGAGTTTCCCGACTCCAACCGAGGGTGGGGCCTCTTCGTGCAAGCGGCACGGGAGTGGTTCCCCGGACCCACGGACACCAAGCTCATCATGCTGCTCATTGTCGTGGCAATCTTCGGCCTGGCTATCGCCGGGGCCAACGTGGCGAACCTCCTGTTGGGGAGAGCCGAGATCCGCATGAAAGAGGTCGCCGTCCGAACCGCCTTGGGCGCCGGCAAAGCGAGGATTCTGCGCCAGCTCCTCACGGAGAGTGTGCTGATGGGGCTGGCCGCGGCGGCGATCGGCACCCTACTCGCCCTGTACGTCATCAGGGGCCTTCAGACCGCCATGCCCCCGCAGCTCCCTCGTGCCTTCTGGCCGACTCTGGACGTGCCCACGCTGGCGGCCACCGTCATGGTCGCCGTGGCCACGGGGATCCTCTTCGGACTGGCACCGGCGATCCACTCCACCGGAGGGAACCTGCGTGAGTCGCTCGGCGACGGAAGCAGGGGCGGGACCGCGAGTCGAAGCCGGAAGCGCATCCGTAACCTCTTCGTCATGGGGGAGGTCGCTCTGGCCCTGGCAATGCTCACCGGCTCCAGCTTCCTCATCAAAGCCATGGACACCCTCGTTAGGGGTGACCCCGGCTTCAACGCCGAGGGCCTGCTCACCTTCGAGCTGACTCTTCCCGAGCACCGCTATCCCGAGCCGGCGGACCTTGTTCGCTTCGAAGACGAAGCGCTGAGGGTCCTGGCGGAGATCCCGGGAGCCCGGAGCGTCACGCTGATGGCGTCCCTTCCCCGCAGCCAGGGAAACCCCACCACATCGTTCCTCGTTGAAGGCTCCCCCGAGGTGGAGGAAAGCGAGCGTTCTCGAACCGGCTGGCAGGCTGTGAGTCCGGCATACCTGGAGACGCTCGAGGTTCCGCTCCGCTCGGGACGTTTCCTGGAGGAGTCAGACCGCGCGGACACCCGGCCGGTGGTGGTGGTCAACCAGGAGTTCGCCCGGCGCCACTTCCCCGATGGCGACGTCCTTGGCCGGCGTCTCCAGATCCTGGGCGAATCCCGTGAAATCGTGGGCGTGGCCGGCAACGTACTGCAGAGCCGCATTCCCTTCGACGGGCGAATCGATGCGGCTGTCTACCTTCCCGTGGCCCAGCGGTCGCTTCGTAACCCCGCCTTCGCCCTCCGAGTCGATGGTGATCCCACAGCCCTGGCGGCCGACGCGCGCGCGGCCGTGTGGTCCGTGGATCCGGATCAGCCCATTGCCCTCACGCGCACGCTCGAGGATCACATCGCCGAATCCATGGCCGGACCCAGGGTCTTGGGGGTCTTCGTCCTCTGCCTCGGAATCCTGGCCATGGTGTTGGCAGCCATCGGGATCTACGGCGTGATGGCGCACAGCGTCATCCAGGGAACCCGGGAAATCGGAGTCCGCATGGCCATGGGCGCCCGCGAGGGGCAGATAGTGGGAATGATGACGCGCCAGGGATTCTCGCTGACAGGAATCGGGCTCCTCTTAGGAGTGCCGATCGCGTTCCTCGTCTACCGGGCTGTCATTAACGCCCTCAACCTCTTCGACGTGAGCCTGGGATTCAACTACGCACTGGCGGCGGCCGCAATGCTCATCGCGGTGGCGGTTCTGGCCAGCTACATACCCGCGCGCCGAGCGGCCCGGATTGAACCGGTACGAGCGCTCCAAGGGGAATAGTCACGGCACGGCCGGCCCCGAGCTCGCCCGCTCGCGTGGGGGCGGCGGTTCGGGAATCCGGCGGCCGCTCGAACTCGCCGTCCACCCCGCAACGCATCTGCCCGTGGCTCCTTTCGCTCAACCTCCGTAGGATCGGGCGAGGGAAAGGTCGCCCAGGGGAGCTTCACCCCCCCGATGACCCGGAGAGGGCCAGGAAGCTCAGGGGATCCACGCTCACCGATCCGTATCGCACGACCCAGTGGAGGTGCGGCCCGGTTACCCGCCCGGTGGCCCCCACTCGCCCGATGAGCTGACCGGCTTCCACCGTAACCCCCTCTGACACCAATGCCTCGCTCAGGTGGAAGTAGCCGCTCACCAGCCCCTCGCCGTGATCGAGATAGACGACGTTCCCTGCCAGGTAGAACGAGTCCACCAGGGCGACCACGCCTCGGGCCGCGGCCCGGACCGGGCTGCCCGGCCCCCCCCGCAGGTCGGTTCCCATGTGCCGGCTCTGCACCTGACCGTTGAACTCGCGGCCGTGTCCGAACCCACTCGTGACGGGGGTGTCTCGGGGCCTGACGACCTCTCCGGTCCAAAGGCGGGGGGTCTCGTGCGACTCCCTCGACACGCGTCTCGCACGAGCTCGATCCCGGTTGATGCGTTCCTGAGTGGCCGAGTCCGGGGGGGATCCGAATCCCGGCGCCACCGTCAGCCGCTCCAGGCGATATTGCCCTCGAGCGACGGGTACGTCCGCCTCGATCGTCCGCACGCTTCCGTTCCAGTACCGGACCGTGATCGGCACCTGGAGGTTGGAGCCGAGGTCGATGGGAGCCGGCGCCAGCGCTTCGTAACCGCCGCCGGAGGCAGGGGAGAAGTGAAGGGGCTCCCCCGCAACTTCGGCCTCGAGACGTTCGACGCCGGACGGGTTCGGGACGACTACGACGAGCCTGAACAGGGTTCCCTGGACCGGAGCGTCAGGGGCCCACGTGATCTCCACCCCTTCACTTCCCATGCCTTCCGCATCGGCCGCGATCCTTCCGATGAGCTGGTTGATCCGCGAGGCCACCGGGCTCGCAGCGCCGCCATAGTTGGACATGACCGCCACCACGTATCCGCGGTCCGAGAAGATGTCCAGGTTGGCGTTGATCCCCGGGAATCCACCGCTGTGGCCCACGACCTTCCCCGCCGGACTGTCCTGGATGCCGAAGCCATAGCCGTACCCCTCCCCAGAATAGTCCCTCCACATGCGATCGAGGGCCTCCTGAGATACCAGTGCGCCGGTGATCAGCGCCCGTGCGAAGCGATGCAGATCACCCACCGTGGAGAACCCGCCTCCGGCGGGACCTCCCTTGATGACGTGCTTGAAGAGGTTGTTCTCCCATCCTGTACGAGTGCCCGGAGCCGGATCGTATCCAATGGCCAGGTTCTCCACCGGTTGGTCCATCTCGTAGCTGTCCGTGTCCCGCATCCCGGCGGGCTCGAAGATGTTCGTCCGCACGTAGTCGAAGTAGCTTCGACCGGTGGCACTCTCGATCACGACCCCCAGAAGCAGCATGCCCGTGTTGCTGTACCGGTACCGTTGGCCCGGCTCGAAGGCCAACGATTCGTTCCTCACCAGGGGCTTGAAGTCGCTCAGGTCACGGTACAAGGCCCGGGAACCGTTCATGAAGATCTCGTTGAAGTAGCTGCCCAGGCCGGAGGTGTGGGTGAGGAGGTGGTGGATGGTCACCTTCTCCGTGATGTCCCGGGGCAACCAGGTTTCATCCACGTACTTGCCGATGGGCTCCTCGTACGAGAGGACACCCCGCTCCACGAGCTGAGCGATGGAAGTGGCCGTGAACATCTTGTTCATCGACCCCAGGTTGAACTTGGTGTCGATGTTGTTGGGAACGTGGAAGCGTTTGCTGGCCTCGCCGCAGGCATGTGTCATCAGGACCTCGTCGCCCCGGGCGATCAAGGCCGTGCCGGAGAACACGTCTTCGTCGCAGACGCGTCCCAGCAGGACCTGAGTCTCCTGGACTACCTCCTCCTCCGAGAGCGGCGGCTCCTCCACGTCTGTGGGGGTCCGGGCGTCGTCGAAGCGGATCCCGGCTACGAGTCCCTCGGTCCTGTCGTCGAACCAGAGCGTGATGGCCCGCCAAGCCCCGAAGTTCCTGTCCTGAAGGATGACCACCGTCTCCCCTTCTCGGGGCGGTGTGTAGGTACGAATACTGTGGAACTCGGCGCCCCCCCAACGGCGGAACACTCCAGCGAAGACCTCCAGATGCTCCTCGATCGGGGCGAAGTCACGGAACGCCTCCGTGCACTCCTCCTCCAGAAACCGCTGTATCTGCTGGGGATCGTTCGAGTTCACCGTTCGGATGATGGCCTGGATCCTTTCCCCCGCGATGCCTCCGGGCATTGTCCTATCGTCGCGGTAGTCGGTCTCGCCGGGCTGCTGGGCCGCCGTCCCTGCCGCGAGAGTGGAAGCCAGAGAGAGGCTGCAGAGGAATCCGAGAGCCGTGACCCTGACCGCACGCATTGGCCGCACACTCGTACTTGTCCTGCAGGGCATCGCTTTCCTCCACTCCTGTTCTTCTGGCCGGTTCTGTTGGCAGACCACTCCATCCGTTGGCGGCACACTCCGTTGGCCGCACACTCGGCGTGCTGGCCGAGCATTCCGCTCTCTCCGTCGCCGGACATTCCCCGCCGCGGAGCACTCGACTTTCGCCACAAATGATACGCAGGGCCAGCTCTCGTTCCTATGGCCGGGCGAGCTCGCCGGTCCGAGCGTCCCCGTTGAGCTCCGTCACCGCGCCCACCTGAGTCGTGCCGTGCATTGGACGGGCCAAGGAGTACTTCCCGCTGGCCGGGAGGCGCTCGAGCGTCCATATCCAACATCCAGATTCCCTGGAAACCCGTGTCCGTTCCCGTGCGTAGGGGGCACAGCGGCCCATTCCCGTGGAAGACTTGGACGATCCGGGCCCGTGGTGGCCACCGCAGCGGGTGAGCGGGTCGCGCAGACGAAGGTGCAGACAAGACGCGTCGCCTCCCCACGCGCTCGGGGGGCGCGCGACTCGATCGGGAGAGAAAGCGGTGAAGCTCCGAAATCAGCTCCGGTACATCCTCAGGAAGCTCCTGCGCTCCCCCCTCTTCACGGTCGTGGCCGTAGTGACCCTGGCAGCGGCGATCGGAGCCAACACGTCGATCTTCAGCCTCGTGAATGGCGTGCTTCTTCGGCCCTTGCCATTCGACGATCCGGAGCGCCTCGTGGGCGTTTGGCACACCGCGCCCGGGCTGGGCTTCGACCTGGCCAACCAATCCCCGGCCCTGCACTTCACCTACGAAGACGAGAATCGCGTCTTCGAGGACATCGGCCTGTGGGACAACACTCAGGTCTCCGTAACGGGGCTGGACGAGCCTGAGTGGGTGGACGCAATGATGGTGACCCATCGGACGTTTCCGATCCTGCGGGTCCAACCGGTCATCGGGCGGAGCTTCACCCAGGAAGACGACGGTCCAGGGACCCCTGAAACGGTCGTTCTGGACTATGGATACTGGCAGAGTCGCTTCGCCGGAGACCCAGCGGTCATCGGGCAAGCGCTGCGGATCGACGGTCGGGCTCGAGAGATCATCGGTGTGATGCCCGAGGGTCTGCGGTTCCTTCGTTACGAGCCTGCCGTCTACCTTCCGTTTCGCTTCGACCTCTCCGCGCTCTTTGTCGGGAACTTCAGTTACCAGGCCGTGGCTCGTCTGAGTCCCGGGATCACGATCGAACAGGCCAACGCCGACGTCGACCGCATGATTCCCATGGCTGTGGACCGATTCCCGGGAGGCGTCACCCACGAAATCCTCCAGGACGCGCGCTTTGCCGCCGCGCTTCGGCCGCTCAAGCAAGATGTCGTGGGCAACGTGGGCAATATCCTTTGGGTCCTGTTCGGCGGGGTGGGCATCGTACTGCTGATCGCCTGCGCCAACGTGGCCAATCTGTTCCTGGTGCGGGCCGAAGGACGGGAAGGTGAGCTGGCGGTGCGAACGGCCATGGGGGCCAATCGGGGACAGCTCGCCTCTCAGTTCCTCCTGGAGAGCGTGGTGCTGGGGCTCATCGGGGGGATGGCCGGGCTGGGTCTCGCATACGCAGGGCTTCGGGTCCTTCAAACCCTGGCTCCCGCCAACCTCCCCCGGTTGGAAGAGATCTCCCTGGATCCCACCGCGCTTCTCTTCACCCTCGTGATCTCGGTCCTCGCCGGTCTCCTCTTCGGCCTCTTCCCGCTCCTGCGCTGCGGCCGATTCAGCCTGGTGACAGCGCTGAAGGAGGGAGGACGAGGTTCCAGCGGCGGTCGGGAACGCCACCGGGCTCGTAACGCCCTCGTGGTCGCTCAGGTTGCCCTGGCTCTGGTGCTCCTGGTGGGCGCCGGCCTCATGATCCGTAGTTTTCGGGCGCTCCGTGGTGTGGATCCTGGATTCCGCGACCCTGAAGAGGTCTTGACCCTGCGACTGGAGATACCGGATGCCGAGATCGAAGACGACGAGGAGGCTGCCCGCACCCACGAGTTGATTGCCGAAAGGATCGCGGAGATCCCGGGGGTAACTTCGGTTGGGCTTTCCTCCTCGATCACCATGGGCGGCTGGCAGAGCAACGACCCAGTTTGGGTGGAGGACTTTCCCGTCACCCGGGAGGGACAGCTACCCCCCATCCGCCGCTTCAAATGGATCGGCCAGGGTTACTTCGAGACCATGGGCAACCCACTCCAAGCGGGCCGTTCCATCACCTGGGCGGACATCCACGACCGGGCCCGCGTCGTGATCGTTACCAAGAACTTCGCTCGGGAGTATTGGGGCGATCCCGCCTCCGCTCTGGGCAAGCGCGTCGGCACCGGCCTTGGGCCCGGAAACTGGTGGGAGATCGTGGGAGTCGTGGGCGACGTGCATGACGACGGAGTTGGGCAGGATCCCACGGCGGTGGTCTTCTGGCCCATGGTCATGGAGAATCCCTGGGGAGAGCTTGCCGAGGGGGAACTCATCGTCCAGAGGTCCGTCGCCTACGCCATCCGGAGTCCCCGGGCGGGAACAGCCGATTTCCTGAGGGAGGTCCGGGAGACCATCTGGGCGGCGAACCCGAACCTGCCCCTGGCCAACGTCCGCATGTTGAGCGAGATCCACGAACGCTCCATGGCCCGGACTTCCTTCACCCTGGTGATGCTGGCCATCGCAGCCGCGGTCGCGCTGCTCCTGGGCGCGGTGGGGATCTACGGAGTCATCTCGTACGTGGTGAGCCAGCGGACCCGGGAGATCGGTGTGCGGATGGCGCTGGGCGCTCGGATGGAGGACGTGAGCCGGTTGGTTATCCGCCAGGGCCTGGTGCTGGCAGGGCTCGGCGTGATCGTGGGCGTGGTCGCTGCCCTGGGGTTCACGCGCCTCATGTCCGCGCTGCTCTACGGCGTGGACCCAGTGGACCCCCTCACGTTCCTCTCGGTGGCGGTGGGGCTGACCGCCATCGCTCTCCTTGCCAGCTACCTCCCGGCTCGGCGGGCCGCGGGTGTGGATCCGAGCATGGCCCTGCGAGCGGAATAGCGCCGCTGGCATCGAGCCGAGCACGGCTCTGCGAGCGGCGTAGGTCCCGGAGGCGTCAATTCGGATCCAGCTGAGCGAGGGCGGCACATGCCACGGGCGGAACGACCGGAAGGACCAACCCCTGGGCATGACGCTCCCTGACGCCTATTCTCCTGCGTTACCGGTTCTCCTGCGTTACCGGTTCTCCTGCATCACAGGTCGAGTGAGATCGACGGGTAGGGCTTCCCCGCAGACCGCTGAACCCGAAAGGCCCTCGTCGGGGTAAGCTCGCCCTGTCACGGAGAGTCCATCACACGCAAGCTGGATCGCGCCAGGAAACGGCCTCCCGGGCCGGCAACCGTCCGGGCGGCGCGGCGGCATTGGCACCAGAGCGGTTTCTGGAATCCCCGCCGGAGCAGCCATGACATCCGAGAAGAACGACCCCCAAGGCGACATCCCGGAGGAGGCACACTCTCCCGGTGCGTCCAGCGGCGATTCGCCCCTCGTGGACCGGGAACGGGCCGCCGGGGAGCTGGAGGACCCACAGGAGATCGGTCCCTACCGTATCCTGGGCGTGCTCGGAGAGGGGGGCATGGGCATGGTCTACCTGGCGGAGCAGTCGGGGTCGGTCCGGCGTCGCGTGGCCCTCAAACTCGTCAAGCTGGGGATGGACACCAAGCAGGTGGTCGCTCGCTTCGAATCGGAGCGCCAGGCGCTCGCCGTCATGGACCATCCCAACATCGCCCGCGTGTACGACGGGGGGGCCACCGAGACCGGTCGCCCGTACTTCGCCATGGAGCTCGTCCAGGGCGTCCCCATCACGGATTACTGTGACCGGCACAAGCTCAGCACCGAGGAACGGATTCGGCTGTTCCTGGACGTATGCCGAGCGGTCCAGCACGCCCATCAGAAGGGAGTGATCCACCGCGACCTGAAGCCTTCCAACGTAATGGTGACCGTAAAGGAGGGACGGCCGGCGGTGAAGGTCATCGACTTCGGGATCGCCAAGGCCATCGGTCAGGGTCTCACGGCCCGCACCCTGGTCACCCGCGTGGGTCAGTTGGTGGGGACGCCCGAGTACATGAGCCCCGAACAAGCGGAGATGTCCGGTCTGGACGTGGACACGCGCACGGACATCTACGCCCTGGGCGTCATCCTCTACGAGCTCCTGGTCGGTGCCCTCCCCTTCGATTTCGGCACCAAGGCCGACTACGCCATCCAACACGCCATCCGGGAGACCGAGGTCCCCAGGCCCAGCATGAAGCTGACCAGTCTGTCGGGCACCAGGGAGACCATAGCGCGCTACCGGCGAACGAGTCTTCAGGCGCTTCGAAAGGAGCTCCGAGGCGATCTCGACTGGATCATCCTGAAGTCAATGGAAAAGGACCGTACCCGCCGCTACGAGACGGCAAACGGTCTTACCATGGAGCTGGAGCGGTACCTGAACAACGAGCCGGTGCTGGCCCGGCCACCGAGCGTGGCCTACCGCTTCCAGAAGCTCGTCCGCCGCAATCGGGGCGGGGTCGCTGCCGCGGCCGTGGCGCTCCTGGCGCTCGCCCTGGGCACGGCAGGCGCCACTGTGGGGCTGATCCGGGCCCGGAGGGCGGAGCAGGTGGCGCGAGAGGAGGCGGAGACGGCCCGTCAGGTATCCGGGTTCCTGGAAGGCCTGTTCGAAGTGTCGAACCCGAACGAGGCTCGCGGAAACACGATCACCGCCCGTGAGATCCTGGATCGCGGTGCGGAGCACATTCAGACGGAGCTGCGGGGCCAACCCGCGGTGCAGGCACGGCTGATCGGAACCATCGGCAACGTCTATCGGACGCTGGGGCTGTACAACGAAGCTGTCCCTCTTCTTGAGCAGGCACTGGCCATCCGCGAGGCGACCTTGTCACCCGATCACCCCGAATTGGCTCAGAGCCTCCACCGTTTGGCCATCGTCTACAAGCAACAAGGGCGTTTCGAGCGAGCGGAGCGGCTGTTCGGTCGCGCGCTGAACATCCGGGAAGAATCCGCCGAGGAGCATCCCCTCGATCTCGCCTATACTCTCGGCAGCCTGGGAGGGACGCTGCTGGAGCAGGGGAAGTATGAGGAGGCCGAACCCCTGCTCCTGAGGGCCTTCGCGATCCGGGAGGAGATTCTGGACCCGGACCACCCAGACGTAGCCCTGAGCCTGGCCAACCTGGGAGCTTTCTACTGGATGCAGCGCCGCGTCGAGGATGCGGAACCGTACATGCGTCGGTCTCTGGAAATCCGGGAACGCGTGCTGGGCTCCGATCACCCGGACATCGCCGACGGACTCAACAACCTGGGTGTGCTGTACTGGACGCTGGGCCAGTACGAGGAGGCACGCGTTTACTACGAGCGGGCTCGAGCGATCTACGAACGGGCCCTGGGGCCGGACCACGACAACACGGCTACGGCCTACAACAACCTAGCCGAGACGTACTGGGTGCTCGGAGAGTATGCGGCCGCTGAGCCCCTCTTCCTCAGGGCGTTGGAGATCAAGGAGCGTATCCTCCAGCCCGACCACCCGAAGGTCTCCACAACGCTCCGGGGTCTGGCCAACCTGTATCGGGATCAGAAGCGATACGCGGAGGCAGAACCGCTCTACCTGCGAACGCTGGACATCCTGGAGACCAGCATGGGCCCGGACGACCCGTCGCTCACGGAGGCGCTCCAGGACTACGCGACTCTACTCAGTGCGACCGGCCGGGCCAACGAAGCTCGCCGCCTCAACGAACGGGCAGACGCGATCAACGAGCGGAGGCAACGGGGCACGTAGGGCCCTCGGGATCCGCTGCTGGAGTCACCCGGCCCTTCCAGGCGCCTTCCCACGCCCCACCCGGAGCTAGGGACTCCGACCGGCTCCGCGAGCGCGAGGCGGGTCGCTCGTCCCCGCCCGACTATTCGTCGCCGATGATGATCTCGGGATCGATGGTGAAGTCGTAGGGTTCCTGCTCCCCCAGCTGGCAGGTGATGGTGACGTTGTAGGGAATTCTCTCGCCGACCTGGAGAGCGCGCCCCGGGGTCTCCCGGTCTGCGCGGGCTGGGATGGCGGGCAGGCGCGGACCCGACCTGACCGCACCCTGCCCCCTGCCCCCGTGCCCGAACGCCTGGAAGGGCCAGGCATCGGTCTTCGGCTCGATTGTGATCCCTACGGCGTTACGAGCGTCCAGCTCCCACAAGACCTCGTCATCGGGACCGACGGTCACCGGATCCGGGGCGACTGCGGGGTTGACGACGGTGCCGTTCGCGCAGTCTCCACCCACGCTCACCGCGATCACTTCCTGAGACTGGCCCTCAGGAGTGCGGTCGGGATAGGCCAGACCGGCGAAGATGAGCACGGCCGGAAGCAGCCAGAGGTAGTTTCGCATCGATCCTCCAGGGATTGGGGACAGAAGATTCTCGCTACGGGAAACCTCTCTTACTCTTTCTTGCTCTTTCTTGCTCTATCCTGATGTCTGGGTCCCCCGGGCGACGGCGGCTTCCCACTGGGCGATGACCTCATCCGCCGTGAGGAGCTGTCGCTCCGGCTCCGTAGCGTACCAGGTTTCGTAGTACTCCAGGCCAGCCTGATGGGCCTCTTCCGTGAAGGCCTGTAGGGCGTCGGTCACCCACACCATCTCGTACCCACGCTGGAAGGCGTCGCCGGAAGTATGGCGAGCGCAGCAGTCGGTGTGGAGCCCCGTGATGTACAGCCGCTCGATGTCCCGGCTCCGAAGCTCGGCGTCGAGCTCCGTGCTGGCAAAAGCGCTGTACGTCTGCTTCTCCAGCACGACATCCCCCGGGCCAGGCTTCAGGTCCGTGACGATTTCCGCCTCGTGCGTGCCCTTCATGGCGTGTGGCGGCCACTTTCGCAGCTCCGCGTCCTCCGGCGTGTGAGCATCGGTGGCGTAGACCACCGTCACGCCCGTCCGCCGGGCCGCCTCCAGCAGCTTCATCAAGGGCGGGATGATGGCCTGAGCCCGGGTCTGATAGTCCGGGCCGCCCGCGTTGGCGATCACGCCACCTGGATATACGAAATCGTTCGCCATGTCGATGAGGAGGAGCGCACTCGTCCGATTCTGGTTACTGGAGTCGGTAGTCATGGATCATCCCATTGTTGGAGAGTCAGCCGGCAGGGGGCCGATTGGGCAACGCCTTGGCCCGCAGGGGAGCGCGGGCCGCTCCCACCGGGAGCGCATCTTACGCCAAGTCAAAATAGTGCAAATCGCTACTCGTGGAAACGGTTACTGGACCCCCAGATCTGCAGATCCTCGGGGGGATCGGGCCAGCCGGTAATCCACACCGTCAATCCAGCCCATCTCTCCGAACCCCGCGATGTAGCGGACCTTCTCCACCCGCAGCCGAAAGAAACGGAAGTCGGGAAGGGCGACATACATGCGGGCCTCCGGATGCCTGGTGGTGTAGAGGGCGGCCAGGGACTCCCGGTTGTCTACCGGCTCGACGCGACCGATAAGGGTCACGCGAGGCAGGGCGAGCGCGTTGGGCTTCATGATGGAGGGAGCCACGAGAACAGAGCCACGAGGATCCGCCTCCAAATAGCGCCGATGTTCCGCAAGAGCGCTCAGGAACATGGCTACGTCCCCGTCGGAAAGGGGAAGCAGATCCACCAGCGAGGCATAGGGAAGGTGTTCCCCTTTCATCAAGGACGAGAGGACGCCCCTGCTGCTGGAAGCCACCAGTGACCGGGCTCGTTCCGCCAGGGAGACCTTTCTGCTTTCCTTTCCCCCAGACCGCTCGGGTGTCTTCATCTCCGACCTCGCCTCCTCTCGCTTTCAGACATGTACCCTATGGTCGGGCGAGGAAGCACCGTCCCCGACCCCGGGTCTCCGCCTTGACCCCCAAGATGCCGGAGGGTTTCTTCAGCACCACGACCGGGCCCGGGTGGGGCCGCCGAGACCGGCGGTAGAGGCTCTCAGGACGTCCCCCGAAGAGCCGGCCGCGTCGCCAGAAGAAGGAAAGCGTCAAACCGCTTCTCGTGAAGGGGTGACAACCATGTCGACCTCCTCGGCAACAAGCCGGTCCTTCTCCGTGAGAGCCCTGACCTTCGCTCACATCGTGATGCTCGCGGCTACCCTGTGCCCCCAACCGTCCAGGGCACAGGACCTCTACTTCCCGCCTCGGGGTGAATGGGAGCGTCGAGCCCCCGAGCGCCTGGGCTTGGATCCTACCCTCCTGCGGGCGGCCGTGGACTTCCCCATCGCCAGTGAGAATCCCGCGCCTCCGGACCTGGAGACCGCTCATCCCCTGACCTGGAACACCGAGCCGTTCGACGAGCCGATCGGCCCTCTCAAGGCCCGAGGTCCCCAGACCGGAATCATCGTGAAGAACGGGTACATCGTGGCCGAGTGGGGGGACACAAAGCGGATGGACATGACGTTCAGCGTCACCAAGAGCTTCCTTTCGTCCACCGTCGGTCTGGCCTTCGACCGCGGGCTGTTCGGGAGCGTGAACGATCTCGTACGCGACTACATGCCGCCGCTGGTCCTGCCCCCGGGCGATGGAGAGCCTGGAGCGGAGGCCGACGGCTTCGGCGCGCCGAACCCGGTGTATCTGTTCGACTCACCGCACAACCGAAAGATCACCTGGGATCATCTGCTCCGGCAGACCAGCGACTGGGAAGGGACCCTCTGGGGAAAGCCGGACTGGGCGGATCGCCCGGGCGGCGACGTGGCGTCAAACCGGTTCCGCGACCGGAACGAGCCCGGCACCGTGTACAAGTACAACGACGTCCGAGTGAACCTCCTCGCTCTGGCGGCGCTGCAGGTTTGGCGTCGTCCTCTGCCCCAGGTCCTGAGGGAAAACCTCATGGATCCCATCGGCGCGTCGAACACCTGGCGCTGGCACGGATACACGAACTCCTGGGTGAACGTGGACGGACAGCGCGTCCAGTCGGTGAGTGGCGGGGGACACTGGGGTGGTGGGATGTACATCTCCGCAGAGGACCAGGCCCGTTTCGGCTACCTGACCCTGCGCGAGGGGCGCTGGGGCGATCGCCAGATTCTGTCGCAGGAGTGGCTGGAAATGGCGGAGGTTCCCGGCGAAGCCAATCCGGGCTATGGCTTCATGAACTGGTTCCTGAACACGGGCCGCCGCTCGATCCCCGCCGCCCCCGAGTCCGCGTTCAGCCACCGCGGGGCGGGCACCAACCTCGTCTACGTGGATCGGGAGAACGACCTCGTGGTCGTGGCGCGGTGGATACAGGGAGGGGCCGTTCCCGAGTTCATCGAGAAGGTGCTGGCTGCCGTGCGATGAGGGGGACGCTCCGACGCGGCGAGACGGGACGTTGCGACGCGGTGAGTCGGGAAGCCGCCAAGCGGTAGCTCGGGAGGCCGAGTAGCCGTGGGCTGGAAACCGCCGGGCTCCCGTCGTCGTAGGGAGACCAGAACACGCCCTGCGCACCCCGGCACTCTCGACGCGTCATGGATAGTCTGCTTCAGGATCTCCGCTTCGGGGTGAAGCTTCTCTGGAAAGAGAAGGGCTTCGCTCTCACCGTCCTCCTCACCCTGGCGATCTGCATCGGCGCCAACACGACCATCTTCAGCGTCATCAACGCGGTGCTCCTCAAGCCTCTCCCCTTCGAGGAGCCGGACCGGCTGGTGGTGGTTTTCAACAGCTATCCGGGGGCCGGTGTCGAGCGAGCCTCCAACTCGGCTCCGGATTTCTTCTTCCGGCGGGAGCGTGTGGACGCCTTCGAGGAGGTGGCCAGTCTCCAGTTCTGGGGCCACACCGTGGGAGAGGAAGGAAGCCCGGAGTTCATGCTCACCATGCGGGTCACGCCTTCCTTCCTCGCGGTTCTCCGGGTCCAACCCATCATCGGCCGCAACTTCACCGAAGAAGAGATGGACTTCGGGAACGAGCAGAAGGTGATGCTGAGCCACGCCTTCTGGCAGGACCGCTACCAGGGAAGCGAATCGGCTCTCGGCCAGGATCTGCGAATCGATGGTCGACCCTACACGATCGTCGGCGTCCTACCCGAGGACTTCCGCTACCTGGCGAACCGCGAGACGCGCTTCCTCGTTCCGATACCGTTCACGGAAGAGGACCGCACCGTGGAGCGGCTTCACAGCAACAACTACGGCCAGATCGCCCGGCTCGCCCCCGGGGCCTCCATCGAGCGGGCGAGAAGTCAGCTCGACGCGCTGAACACGGCCCTCACAGAGCAGTCCCCAATGCCCAACGCCACTCAGATCCTGACTGACGCCGGCTTCCACACCCAGGTGCACGGCCTGCACGACGACCTGGTACGGGACATCCGGCCGACATTCATCCTGCTGTGGGGTGGAGTGGCCTTCGTTCTCCTCATCGGGTGCGTGAACATCGCCAATCTCATGCTGGCCCGCTCCAGCGTCCGCATGCGGGAGCTGGCCACCCGCCTCGCCCTGGGCGCCGAGCGCTTGAGATTGGCGAGGCAGATTCTGACTGAAGCCGTGATGCTGGGCGTGATGGGCGGAGCGCTGGGACTGGGGCTCGGTGCAGCCGGGCTCCGGTTCATGGAGACCCTGGGCGTGGAGAGTCTGCCCCGAGGGGCCGACATCGCGGTGGACTGGGCGGTGGTGCTCTTCACCCTTGCCCTGGCCCTGGCAGCCGCGCTCCTTTTCGGAAGTATTCCCCTGGTGCACGTCCTCCGGTCGGATCTCAACTCGGTCTTCCGCCAGGAAGGGCGAACAGGCACAGCCAACCGTCGATCGGTCCTCGTCCGCAGCTCCCTCGTCGCCAGCCAGGTGGCCATCGCCTTCATTCTCCTGATCGGCGCCGGGCTCCTGCTCACGAGCTTCAGGGCGGTCCTGAACATCGATCCGGGCTTCCGGCCCCAATCGGTGCTGACGGGCTACCTTTCCCTGTCCTCCGCTCGCTACGAAGACCAGGCCAGCCGGCAGGCCTTCGTCGACGAACTGCTGGAGGACGTCCGCGGCCTGCCTGGTGTGGGAGGAGCCAGCATCACGAGCCAGCTCCCCTTCAGCGGAAACAACTCGTCCAGCGTGATCCTGCCCGAGGGCTATATGCCGGAGCCCGGCGAGTCGCTCCTCTCACCCTATCAGACCTGGGTGGGGCCCGGGTACTTCGAGACCATGGGAATCCCCCTGCTGGAGGGAAGGCTCTTCGAAGAGTCGGACAACCAGGATGCCCAGCGGGTGATCATCCTGGACGAATGGCTGGCGCGTCGGTATTTCCCCGAGGCGAGCCCCCTGGGCAAGCGCATGCTCTGGGCAACGGTCCCGGGAGCGGAGGAGGACCAGGAGGACCACCTCTACACGGTCACCGGGGTCGTGGGGTCCATCAAGCAGAATGACCTCACCCCCGACGATTTCGTGGGAGGATACTACTTCACCTACAAACAGCGCTCCCCCGGGTTCCTCAGCCTCGTCGTCAGAGCCGGAGGGGAGCCCACCCTCCTGACTCCCGCCATCCGCGAAGCCGTCGCCCGGATCGACCCGGACCTCCCCTTCTATGGCGTCGAGACGATGGAGGAGCGGATCTCGGACTCCCTCCGGGCTCGTCGGAGCCCGATGTTCCTGCTGGCCATCTTCTCCGCAGTAGCGCTCTTCCTGGCTGCGGTGGGGATCTACGGCGTCCTCGCCTACGCGGTCACCCAGCGCACCCGGGAAATGGGAATCCGCATCGCCATGGGCAGCAAGGCCTCCGACCTGTTTCGGATGGTGGTGGGCCAGGGCGCCAGGGTGGTGGCACTCGGCCTTCTGGTTGGCTTCGCGGGCACGCTGGCACTGGTTCGCCTTATTCGGTCCTTGCTCTACGGGGTGGCGGCCAGCGACCCGCTGGTGGTATCGATGGTGGCCGGGCTCCTGGCCATCACGGGTCTTGCGGCTTGCCTGATTCCGGCCCGGCGTGCCACCCGAATCGACCCCGTGGCCGCCCTGACTTCCGAGTAGGGTGTATCGCCCAAGGGTTCAGTCGCGGTTGGCTGGCTGCCGTCGGACCTCATGTGTCGAGCGGCGAGACGCGACCCCTCCGACCGAGTTGGTGTAGAGGAAGGGGAGATCGGCTTAACCAACCCGGTCACGATCGACCCCGAGGTGAGCCATGAAAGGTGCCCCCCAATCCCTATGGAGCCTGCTCCTCGCCCTCCTTTCGGCAACGCTGGTCCTCGCCCACACTGCCTGCGCATCCGCCGGTCGACTGGCCGAATACGACTTTCGTGACCAGGCACTCGCCGTGGTCACCGTCGCCCCCTTTTCCCCCCGTGTGGTGATGCCTCCCGGGTCCCTCGAGTCCATCGATGACGAGAAGACGAATGTGCTCGGGGCGATCCTAGAGGCCGGAACCCTGATCGTCCGTGAACGGGAAGCGCGCAGGGCTACCGAGCGGATGGACAGCGCGGCAAAGCTGGTGGACGTGGCGACTCTGACGGCCGACAAGGCCCTATCCCTCTGTGCTCGCTCTCTCCGCGCCCGAGCCGTGGAGCACGTGGAAGACGCAGACTTCGAGCTGGAGATCTACATCCAGCACTATGGGATCGCGGCGGAGACGTGGACCTCTGTGGCCCATTTCTTCGTGCAGGCGGAGGTGGAGCTCCTCGACGCCGCCACCGGCGAACGCATCTGGAAGGCGAAAGTGAAGGAGGACGAGCTCATTCAGGACCGGTTTCTAGGGACCCTGTTCGAGCCGGGACATCTCGTGACCGCCGCAGTCCTGGCGGAGCTGGACGTGGAAGAGATGGCCATGGCCTTCGAGGCTCTGGCGGAGTATTCGGCGCTGGCTATCGACAGGAAGCTGCGGGACGGCCTCGAGCGGGCCAGGGAGCAACGGGCGCAGGATTGACGGAAGAGCTTCCCTTCGTTGGATCTTGGACAAGAAGGAGCTGTCCCATGTGGGCAATCCGCCTGGTGGTGCTGACCTTGACGATCGGGATGGCTGGCTGCCCAGGCCCTCGCGACGATCCCCAGGAGCCTGGGTCCTCGCGCCCGGACGAGGCCAGTCCAACGTCCTTCACCGAACAGGGACAACTCACCCTCGAGGTCGGAGGTAGTGCCTCGGCGCACGGAATGACCTTGCACCTCTTGGGCATCCGGTCGGACTCCCGCTGTCCCGTCGACGCCACCTGCGTCTGGCAGGGAACGGTCGAAGCCGAAATCCGGGTGGGATGGGATGGCCTCCTTGCGGACACGGTCATAGATCTCGTGCGGTCCAATCCGATCCGTTTTGGAACGGCCCACATCCTCCACCTCGTGTCCGTGGCCCCTGGACCCGGGCCGGCTGGAGGTCCGCCTCAGACCGATCCGTATCGCCTGGCGTTCCGGATCGACCACGAGCCGGTGCAGTAGCCGCCCGCCCGCCGCGCCGGAAAGTCGCTTTCGCGGAGCGGCTCCGTGGAGCCGAGCTTGCCGATCAGACGCTCAGGGCATCCGGGAGCACCGCCGGGTGCACGCGTCCCCAACCTTGCTGGCCTCCAGCAGAGGACGGACAACGCGATGGCGGGGTCACGTAGATTGCGATCCAGGCCCCTGTCGTTCCGCACCCGGGCGAGCCTGGGGGCTCGTTCACACCCATGGAGACACAATGAACCTCTGCGTACGCGCGACCCTGGCTCTGGGGCTCATCCTCGCTCCGCTCTCCGCCTACGGCCAGGCGAACCCACTCTGGACCCAGGCCAGAGTCAAGAACTACCTGCCCCACATGACCGTACCCGAGGTCCGCGACCTGCTGACCCGAACGGACATGGTCCTCATCCCGGTGGGAGCGCTGGAGCAGCACGGCCTTCATCTCCCCATCGGAACTGATTACCTGAACGGTGTAGAGCGCGCGAAGCTGATTGCGCAACGCACGGACGTGCTGGTGGCGCCCATTCTCCTTCCGGGACAGTCCCCCTATCACATGGGCTTCGAAGGGACCATCACGCTGTCTTCGGAGACCCTGCAGGCGGTGATCGTGGAGGCGGCGCGGAGCCTCATACGGCACGGCTTTCGACGGTTCCTCATCCTCAACGCTCACGGGGGCAACCGCGCCATCACCGCCTTTGTCGTTGACCGGATCAACCAGGAGACAGCAGGGATCGCAGTGGATCTCGGCCAGGCCGCCGAGCCGTTCATGGCGCCCGGCCCCCACCGGAATGACCGTCCACCCCTCTTCGACCGGCACGGCGGCGTGGGGGAGACTTCCAACTCGCTCTACCTGATCCCCACGCTGGTGGATACGGCAAGAGCAGAGACGGCGGTCCTCACGATGCCCGAGCACCTGGAAGCCATGCTCCCGGAGGTGGTGGCCGGGGACCCCACCGCGCTCACGGTCTTCCTCGCCGAGGGGCTCAAAGCCGAGGAAACCACAAAGGGGACATCGTCCCGAGAGATGTCCACAACCGGCGTATGGGGCGTTCGGGATCCCCGGGAGGCGAGCGCGGAGGACGGCCGCCTTGCGACCGAGCGCTCCGTGGACGCTGCGGTCCAGTTCATCGAGCGCTGGAAGGAGCTCAGGCCCCGGGGTCGCTGAAGAGGGTACCTTTTTCCTCCCCCAACGACGCCGGCCCCGGCGTGGAGCCTGCCGGGGCGGGTCCGTCTCCCCGTAGACCCACTCTGGCATCCGGCCCGCATCCGTCCATTCTACTAGCCCTGATCGGGGTTCCTGCCCATTCCCCGCCCGGATGGCAGCGCGAGACCTGCTCCAGGAGCAGCATGAGTGCTGGGAGTCAGCGGATCCCGGTCGGGAAGGGCACGAATGCTGCAACTCAGGCTCGCGACAGCCTGTTTCACGCCCGGGAAGGACCGATCGAAGATGCGTAGTACTCCAGCCCTGCTCGCCATGGCCTCGGGGATCGCCCTGGTCGCATGCGGAGGCGATGAGGCCACGGGCCCCGAGATCCCCACGCCCGTGGTCAGCTCCATCACGCCGATGGAGGGAACCGTCGGCACGGAGATCCGCATCGACGGCACCGGCTTCACCAGCGAAGTCACGGTCCGGTTCGATGATCTCCGTTCACCTCGGGTAATGCATCAGGCCGGAGCACTGTTCGCTCTCGCCCCCGAGGGCCTCACGGCCGGACGCTCCTACCGGGTGAACGTCCTGAACGACGGCAAGGAGCCGGACACCGCGAACATCGCGTTCATGGCGGTGCCGCCGCGGATCACCTTGGTGAATGGCGTAACGCGGCCCCGGGGTCTCGAGGGCATGACCGTGATCGTGGAGGGATCCGCCTTCGGAGACAGCCTCGGTCTCGGCCAGGCCAGCGTGTTCTTCCAGGGTGCCGACGGCTCACCACTTGCCGCGACCGTCGCGGACACGACCCGAGACTGGACGAACGGTTTCGTGGTCACACAGGTGCCCCAGGGAATCGCCGACACCTCCAGGATTTGGGTCGAGACGCCCACGGGGGTCAGCGACTCCATCGAATTCCGGATTCTTCAGAGTGGGGTGTTCAGCCCGAGTCTCATCAACTGGACCGTGACCTCCGCCCTCCCCCGGCCCCTCCAGGGACTGGACGCCGCATTCGTGCCCATCGAGGACGGGCCGACGCCGGCGAACTACGTCTACGCGCTGGGAGGAGCCGATTCCGACGGCGCACCCACAAGCGTCGTGTACCGCGCCACGGTCGAGCAGAGCGGAGCGCTGGGCGGCGCTTGGTTGCCCATGCCGGACCTTCCGGAAGCGCGGACTCACCACGCGGCGGTGGCGGCCACGCCCTTCACGGCCGCCCTGGATACGACCACCACGGCGGCATACCTCTACGTCATCGGGGGTTCGGACAGCTCCGGCGAGGTACAGAGCACCGTGTTCTTCGCTCACGTCGGGCTCGACGGCTCCGTGGGGACCTGGCAATCCGCGATTCCCGCACCGATCGCCCTCCACTCGGCAGGCGTGGTGGTGTTCAGGGGTTACCTCTACCTGGCCGCCGGAGCGAGCACGGCGAACGCGCCTCAGAATACAATGTATCGGGCCAAGGTGAACGTGGACGGAACCCTTGACGCCTGGGAGTCGCTCCCGACCCTCCCGGAGTCCGTCGCCTACTCCTCGCTGGTCAACTTCGGCCCTTTCCTCTACTCCATCGGGGGAGAGACCAGCGCCAGCCCGCCCGTGAACGCGACGCGAACCGGCTTCGAGACGGACGGCGTGTACTTCGCGAGAATCGACCTCCGAACGGGGCTGCTGGAGTCGGAGGGCTGGGTGTCCACCGAGTTCATGGGGAAGGCCCGGAGCAAGCACAGCGCGGTGTTCGCGGGTGGGGCGCTGTTCGTCACCTCGGGCATCTACTCGGGGAACCCCGGATCGAGCGAGAACACGTTCGCGTCCCTCAACAGCGACGGGACAACCCGCCCCTGGCAGGGAGCCACCGGATCCGAAACGATCGACGTGGAGCTGGCCATCTCCCTGTACAACCAGGCTCTGGTCACCTTCATCGACCGGGATGGATTCGGACACCTCCTGGTACTGGGAGGGGCGGACCGGGAGAACGCGGGGCAGGCGTCTTCGGCGGTCGTGTATTACTAGGGGTGCGCAGTTAGCCCTTCTGCCGGGGACCCGGGGCACGGCCTTGCAGCGACTGACCGGGGCGAGGAGGGAACCCGATGGCCGCTCAGCGCGCAGGCAACGAGTTTACCGCTCTCAAGATCATCGCGTTGGTGGAAGTCCTCGCGGTGGTCAGCGGCCTCGTCATCCCGCTCACACCCAGCAAGACCGGCGGCCGGATCCGCATCGCCACGCTCTTCATGGAGGATGCGAGGTACCTCCATGAATTCCTGGTGATGTTCCTCCTCACCAACCTGTTCGTGGCCGGTCTGGCCCTCGCGGTGTGGATCTCCAACCGTCGGGAGGCCGCGCGGCGGCGGCGCGGCGGGTAGCAGCGGGCTACCCTCCCAACGAGCCGCGTTGACGACCTTCCTTACTCCACCTTCCTTACTCCACCAGTAGAGCCGCCATGGGGTCCACTCTGGCGGCCCAGCGCGCCGGGAGGTAGCAGGCCAACACGGCGGTGGCGGTCAGGCCTACAGACACGGCTACCAGAACCACCGGGTCCAGCGGATCGACGTCGTAGAGGAATCCCGCCAGCACCCGAGTGAAGGCCAGGGATGCGACGAGGCCGATGACCACCCCGGTCAGCGTGATCTTGAGCCCGCCCTGCAGCACGATCGTCAGGATCCACGACTCGCGGGCCCCAAGGGCCTTTCGTACTCCGAACTCGTGCGTCCTCTGACTCACGGAATAGGATATGACCCCGTACAGACCCACCATGGCCAGGACGAGGGCGAGGAGTCCGAACGTCCCCACCAGAATGGCCGGTCCCCCGGCTTCTCCGAGTGACGGCTGGAGGAAGTGTTGCACGGTGCGGATGGAGACCGGGAGGGCGGGGTTGAGACCCCGGACCTCCCGACGGATGGGAGCGATCAGAGAGGCTGGATGTCCATCGGTCCGCACCACCAGATACCGGCGCATCAGGACCTGGCCGGACTGGCTCAGCGGAATGCAGAGATACGGCTCGGGATCATCCAGAAGGCTGCTGTACTTCCCGTCGCCGATGACGCCCACCACCTCCCGCGGCACACCCAGGTCGGCCCGCAGAATCTTCCCCACGGCTTTTCCATCGGGCCAGAACCTTCGAGCCATCGTCTCGTTTACCAGGGCGACCGGACGAGTACCCTCCCGGTCTCCCGCGTCGATCCCGCGGCCCGCCACCAAGGGGATCCCTATCGTCTCCAGGTAGCCCGGACCCACCAAGTTGCGCTTGAACACCATCCACTCGTCCGGCGCCGGCTGGTATCCCTCGATCTCCACGTCGTGGTGACCGTGCACCTGTCCCAGTGGGACCGCGGAAGCGTAGCCCACAGATCGCACGCCAGGAAGGGATTCGATCCGCTCCGCGAGCTCGCCGAAGAAGCGCCTCCCTTCCGCCTCCCCGTAGTTCCCGAAACCGAGGTTGACGGGGACCACGAGGCCATCCCGGAGATCGAAGCCCGGGTCCACGGCCAGGGTATTCTGAAGGCTGCGGACGAACAGACCCGAGCCCACCAGAAGAAGGAGTGACACCGCCACCTGCGCTGTGACCAGACCCCCCAGGATCCTCGCCCCCGTTGTGGGCCGACCCGGCAGGCGAGCCTGCTCCCTCAGCGCGGCAAAGGGTCCAGGACGCAGGGCGTGAAGCGCGGGCGCCATGCCGAAGAGGACCCCCGTGAGAACCGAGAGAGCCGCGGTGAACGTCAGCACTCTGCCGTCCGGGCTGAGATCGGGTTCAAGCTGCATCTCGCCCGCCGGGAACAGTAGGGGCAGTAGATCCACGGCCCATTGCGAGAGCGCGAGACCCGCGAGGCCGGCCACCAGGGCCAGCACCACGCTCTCCGTGAGGAGCTGACGGACCACTCGCCCGCCCGACGCGCCGAGCGCCAGCCTGAGCGCCATCTCCTGATGCCTTCCCGTGGCCCGGGCCAGGTGGAGATTCGCCACATTAAGGCAGGCGATGAGCAGGACCAGCCCCACGACGGCCATGAGGACCATCATGAACCGATCGACTTGCTCGGAGGAGCCAGTGCCCAGGCGGTTCCTGTCCACCTCCACCAGGGTGAAGCTCTTGCCTCGGTTGAGCTCCGGATACTCGTCGCGAAGGTTCGCCGCCATGACGTTGACGGCGACCTGAGCTTGGGAGGTGCTCACGCCAGGTGCCAGCCGCCCCACGAGATGGAGCCACGGATCGATGCGACCGCCGAGATCCACGCGATAGGGAAAGGCCGTCCCCACCATCATGAGGGGCACCCAGACGTCCGTGGCAATCATGACGTGCAGGCCGGCGAATCCTTCCGGGGCAACGCCCACCACCGTGAACGGCCGGTCGTTGATGGTGACGGACTTCCCGATGATCGACGGATCGGAGCCGTAGGAACCCGTCCACATCCGGTGGCTGAGGATGGCTACGGGATGGGTGCCGGGCACCCGGTCCTCCTCCGGAAGGAAAGTCCGTCCCAGGTGCGGCCGCACGCCCAGAACCGAAAAGTAGTCCCATGAGACGATCTGGCCCACCACCACCTGCGGCCCGTCATCGCCGCTCAGGCCGAGAGGGGTGTGACTGTACGCCGCCAGGCCGACGAAGACGTCGTTGCCGTCCCGCAGGTCCTCGTAGTCCGGATAGGAGGTGATGCCGTAGCGCTCCCCGCCGGCGTTCGTGGTGAACACGGTGAGCAGTTCCTCCGGGTCCTGCACGGGGAGAGCTCGGAGTAGAAGCGCGTTGACGAGGCTGAAGATGGTCGTGTTGGCACCGATCCCCAGGGCCAGCGACACGACCGCGACCGTCGTGAAGCCCCTGTGCTTGAAGAGCATCCGCCACCCGTTCCGTAGATCCTGCCCCAGGGTCTCCACTCCGGCCTCCTGCTGCCTTCCTGTCTGACCGTGTCGCACCAACACCATCGTCCGGCAGAAGGCAAATCATACGCCAGGGAGGGGGAGGCAGCGGCGACCCTCCCCAGGAATCGCATACGATCGGTGTCAGGCGGCAAACGCCTCCCCGCCCCCGATCTCCGTCCCGGTCTCGAGAACGGTTCGCTCACGGGATGGGGCGTTCCGAAAGCGGACAGGCTTCGTGCGCGGCAATTCGTTCCAGGTGGAGAGCCCCTCTGCGCCGAAACGAGCCAGACCCTCCGGTCCTCGGATCTCGGGGAGCACCCGCTAAGTGATATGATGATAGAAAGATCCGACCCCTTGGTTGCCTTGACCACCACCCTGGCACGGAATCTGAAAGTTAGGCTTTTTCCCCATGCCCCGGACGCCAGGAGAAGTCTCATGAAGCGAGAAGGTATCTTCCTCATCTTGGCATCGCTGGTCTTCCTGGCCGGCTGCGAGTCCAGCACCGAGCCGGGCTTCGATGGCCGCGTCCAGATCCGGTTCCGGACGCTCGTCGGCAGTCCGGCCGTGGTGTCCGCTGCTCCCGGAGCTCAGCAGCTCGGGGTATCGGCGGCCCCCCTGGCGATCTTGGGCTCCAACGGGACCCTGACCCTGGAGGGTGTCTGGCTCGCCGTCTCGGAGTTCGAGCTGGAGGGTGACGACGATGCTTGCCCCGAGCCCACGGACGACTGCAACGAGTTCGAGTCCGGTCCCTTCTTCGCGGAGCTACCGCTGGACGAAGAGGGTGTCACGGTGGCCACCGGGGACGTGCCACCGGGGCTCTACCACAAGCTCGAGTTCGAAGTGGAAGACATGGACGATGACGACGAGGACGACGGCAAGGGGGCCTCGAATCTCTGGTCTCGGGCCCGCATCCAGTTCCCGGATTGGCCCGCCCAAGCCAGCATGCTGGTGAGAGGATCCTTTGCGCCGGCCGGTGGCGGCGCATCCACGTCCTTCGATGTGTATTTCGACGCCGAGATCGAGGTCGAGATGACCCTGAACCCCCCCTTCTCCGTGGACTCGGAGAGCCTTCAGGAGGTCCTCGTGGTGAACGTGGCCCCCGACGCCTGGTTCCTCCGCCCGGACGGAACCGTGTGGGACCTGTCTCACTTCGACTACGAACAGACCGGCGAGCTTCTGGAGTTCGAGTTCGAGCTCGAGAACGGGTTCGTCTCGGCTGAGGAGGAGGACTAGGTGTGAAGGCTAAGGAGGTTGTTCACTGAGGCTCCGGCAAGCCGGCAAGCAGGGTGGGATGTGTGAAGTCACAACTCAGCTTACCGGAGGACCCTCAGTGAACGTGCACAAGAATGCGAAACTTGCCCCCCGGGGTCGAGAGGAGATGGTTCGACGGGTGGAGGAAGAGGGCAGCGAGTCCAGGAAGTTGCTGCGGCTTATGGGATTAGCGAACGGACCGTCTGGAAGTGGCTGCTGCGCTACCGCCAGCAGGGGGAGGAGGGCCTGCTGGACCGCAGTTCGCGGCCACACCGGAGCCCGACGCGGCTATCGGACCGAACGGTGTGCCGGATCGTGGAGCTTCGCCGGAAGCGACGGACGGGACGACAGATCGCGAAGCAGCTGAGGCTTGCGGTCTCGATGGTCAGCCTGTGGCTACGGCGGGTGGGGCTGGAGCGGCTGAAGAAGCTGGATCCAGCCGAGCCAGTGATCCGCTATGAACGCAAGCACCCCGGCGAGCTGGTGCACGTCGACACGAAGCCGCTGGGGCGGATCGAGGGAGTCGGTCACCGGATCCATAAAGACCGGAGGCGGCGCACTCGAGGTGTGGGCTGGGAGTACTTGCACGTGTGCGTGGACGACGGCACGGCCTCGTCTCACTTTCCGAATCTCCCGTTCAAGGATGCCAGCTCCGGAGGATTCACCTGGTCGTCCGCGGAGTTGATGGCGAGGAGAGCTACTTCGATCTTGCCCAGATGCGGTGAGGGATCCTAATACCGGGATGTCTCATAGGCATACATCATGTCGTTGGCGTCCAGGCTCGACGTGTAGCGCTGCACCATGCCATCCAGGAATTCCTCTGCCTCCACTCGGGTTGGCGCCGCCGACTGCCACTGGAGCGGGCTGCTCACCATGAAGATCAATGGACCGTTCCTCCACTCGGGATCGTTCCGAAACGGCATTACGGGGAGCAGCCTCCCGGGCTGACGGCGGCTGTCTATATGTTGTGGAACCTCCTCACTCGGCGCCGATCGCTACGGCCTTGTGGAGATCGACCCCTTCGGACGCGCGTTCTTCCTCGCGGCGTAACGCTGCCTCCTGCCACAGCGAATAGATGACGGGAATCACCAGAAGAGTCAGTGCCGTGGCCGAGATCATTCCACCGACCATGGGCGCCGCGATGCGGCGCATGACTGTGGCTCCGGTGCCATGCCCCCAGAAGATCGGGAGCAGGCCTCCGATGATGGCCGTGACCGTCATGATGATCGGACGGACCCGGAGAGCGGCCCCGTGGATGACGGCCTCATGGAGCGCCGCAGGAGTCCGCTCTCCCTTCAGCCTTCGGGCGTCCCAGGCCTGATTGAGGTAGAGGAGCATGATGACACCGATTTCGGCCGCCACGCCCGCCAGCGCAATGAACCCGACTCCGGTTGCCACCGACCAGTTGAAGCCCAGAAGCGCCATGATCAGCACCCCGCCTACAAGGGCGAACGGCAGCGACAACATCACGATCAGCGTCTCACCCAGCCGCTTGAAGTTGAAGTAGAGCAGGAGGAAGATGATCAGCAGAGTGGCCGGCACCACGAGCTTCAGCTTCTCCTTCGCCCGCTGCATGTACTCGTATTGACCGGACCACTGCAGCGAGTACCCGGCGGGGAGCGTCACCATCTCCTCCACCATCTGCTGGGCGTCCGCCACGTACCCTCCGATGTCTCGCCCCTGCACGTCCACGAAGACCCAGGCCGTAGGGAATGCGCCTTCCGTCTTGATCCCCGCTGGACCATTGATGGTGCGGATGCTTGCCACCTGCCCGAGAGGAATCTGGGCCAGCCCCGTCCGGCCCGGCTCCATGGAGCCGCCCATGCCGATGCCATCGGTCATCGCGGACATGCCCGTGCCCATACCCGCCATCGCGGCCCCGCCCATCCGCGCCGGCACTGGGATCAGGACCTCCGCAAGCTCCTCAGGCTGGTCCCGAAGCTCCTGGGGGTACCGCACACGAACGTCGTACCGCTCCCGCCCCTCCACGGTCTGCGTGATCTTCATTCCTCCGATCGCCGAGGCGATCACCATCTGCACCTGCCTGACGTTGAGGCCGTAGCGTGCGGCTGCCGCGCGGTCGATCTCGATGTCCAGGTACGAGCCCGAAACGACGCGCTCTGCAAACGCGGAGCGGGTGCCCGGAACCATCTGAACAGCCTGCTCGATCTCCTTCCCTAGCCGCTCGAGCTCGGTCAGATCCGAACCGAAGATCTTGATGCCGACAGGCGTTCGAATGCCCGTTGCGAGCATGTCGATGCGTCCCTTGATGGGCATGGTCCAGGAGTTGCTGATGCCCGGAAAGCGAACCGCCTGGTCCATCTCGTCCACGAGCGCCTCCATCGTCATTCCCTCGCGCCACTCCTCCATGGGCTTAAGGGTGATGGTGGTCTCGAACATCGATAGAGGCGCAGGGTCGGTGGCGGTGTTAGCCCGTCCTGCTTTTCCGAACACGCTCTGCACCTCCGGAATCTGCGCCAGGATGCTGTCCTGACGCTGCAAGGTCTCGCTCGCCTTGCGGACGCTGATCCCAGGAACGGTAGTAGGCATATAGAGGAGCGATCCCTCATTCAGCGGTGGCATGAACTCCGATCCGATGCGCTGGAACGGAATCCACGTGAGGACCAGCACTGCTATTGCCATGCCCAGAACGGGCCACCGGTAACGCAGGACGAACTCGAGAACAGGGCGGTATACGCTCACCAGCCCGATGTAGATGGGATTGCGGTGTTCGCGGTGGATGCGTCCTCGGATGAAGAGGCCCATGGTCACCGGAACCAGGGTCACGGACAGGAGGCTCGCCGACGCCATCGCCAGAGTCTTGGTCCAGGCGAGGGGTTTGAAGAGACGACCTTCCTGAGCCTCCAGTGTGAACACCGGCAGGAACGAGACGGTGATGATCAGGAGCGAGAAGAAGAGGGCCGGTCCCACCTCCTTGGAGGCGCGTTCCACCACGCCCCAGCGTTCGCGGGTCGTCAGAACGGACGTGTGAAGGTGCTCGCCGTCTCCGGGCAGGGGCTGGCCCGCCGATGTGGCCTTCTCCCTCTTCTCGTCGATGGCACGCTCCAGATGTTTGTGCATGTTCTCGATCATCACGATCGCGGCGTCGACCATGGCTCCGATCGCGATGGCGATACCGCCGAGGCTCATAATGTCCGCACCCACCCCCAGAAAGCGCATGGCAACGAAGGCCAGGAGGATCCCCAGCGGCAGCGTGAGAATGGCCACGAGAGCGCTTCGCACATGGAACAGGAAGACCACGCAGACCAATGCCACGACCAGCGACTCTTCCAGCAGCTTCTCCTTGAGGGTGGTGATCGCCCGCTCGATCAGGTCCGACCTGTCGTAGACGGGAGTGATTACCAATCCCTCGGGGAGACCGGCCTCGATCTCGGCCAGCTTCTCTTTTACGCGATCGATGGTGCTCAGGGCGTTCTCACCGAATCGCATGACGACGATCCCCCCGACCGCATCACCCCGGCCGTTCAGGTCCGCGACCCCGCGCCGCACCTGGGGTGCGAGGCGCACCGATCCCACGTCCGACACCCGCACCGGGGTCCCCTCGCGCGTGGCGGCGACCACCACGCTCTCCACATCCTCGATGGACCGCAGGTACCCGAGGCCGCGGATCATGAACTCCCGCTCGGCCAGCTCCACCACCATGGCGCCCACGTCCTCGTTGGAGGCACGGATGGCCTCCATCACGCGGGTGACCGGGATTCCAAAGCCGCGAAGGCTCACCGGATCCACGGTGACTTCGTAGACCTGCTCGAAGCCGCCGACGGACGCCACCTCGCTGACGCCGGGCACACCGGTGAGCTGGTAGCGCAGGTACCAGTCCTGAATCGAGCGAAGATCAGCCAGCGAATGGGTCCCGATCGTGTCTTCGAGGACGTACTGGTAAATCCACCCCAGCCCTGTGGCGTCCGGACCCAGCGAGGGGGCGGCCCGCTCAGGCAGCCGGGGTTGAATGGCGGACAGGTATTCCAGTACGCGGCTGCGGGCCCAGTATAGATCCGTGCCGTCCTCGAAAATCACGTATACGAAGGAGGTCCCGAAGAAGGAATAACCCCTCACCGTCCCTGCCCCCGGCACCTTCAGCATCTCGGAGGCGATCGGGTACGTGACCTGGTCTTCGACGATCTGGGGAGCCTGACCGGGATAGTCCGTCTGTACGATGACCTGAACATCAGACAGATCGGGAATCGCTTCCAGGGGTGTCCGGCGCATCGCTATGATGCCCGCCACCGCGGCGAACAGAGCGAAGAGCAGCACGAGGAACTTGTTCTGGATCGACCACTCGATGACTCGGCTCAGCATGGCCTCTCCCCCACCTTATCCCTGATGTCCCTGATGAGGAGACCTGCCAGTGGCCTTCGTCTCGCCGCTCCGCTCATCGTCCATCGCTTCCATCTCCCCGTGACCCTCGTGTTCACCCTGACCCTCGTGTCCCTCGTGTCCGGTGGAATCCGCCGGCATCTCGTGACCGGAGTGCTGCTCCTCCGGGGTCTGCCCCGACTCGCTGTGCCCGGCATGCTCCATCCCCGATGACGGCTCGTCTTCAGCGCTCATCGCCGAGCCGAGCCTCGATTCGGCGTCGATCAGGAATCCCGCAGAGGAGACCACGCGCTGGCCCGCAGTCAGACCCTCGA
Source organism: Gemmatimonadota bacterium (assembly GCA_039586555.1). Lineage (GTDB taxonomy): Bacteria > Gemmatimonadota > Gemmatimonadetes > Longimicrobiales > Gaopeijiaceae > JBDHKE01. The sequence goes on from JBDHKE010000022.1 coordinate 31,938, forward strand.
GGATCTCGATGTCCCTGCCGGCGTTCAGTCCGGTCCTGACCTCACGAGGCATGAGGGTGCCGTCGGCGTCACGGACGAACACCAGCGTGCGTTCCCCCGTGTCGAGGACCGCGCTCCTGGGAACCATGAGACGGTCGGTGGTCGCGGGGACGTCCAGGCGGATCTTCGCATACATGCCTGGCTTCAGATCCAGATCCGGGTTGGCCAGCTCCAGCCGAATGGTACCGGTGCGCGATTCCATCGAGACGGTGGGGTAGACGTACGTGACTCGCCCGTGGAAGCCCCGGTCGGGATAGGCCTCGAGCGTCACGTGCGCGTCCTGTCCCACACGCACCAACGAGAGGTCCTTTTCGAAGACGTCGGTCTCCACCCAGACCGTGGACAGGTCAGCGATCCGGTAGACCGTCATGCCGGGCATGATCCGATCGCCCTCCACGACACCCTTCTCCACCACCACACCACTCGCAGGGGACCGAAGCGTAAGGGCCTTCCGAACCTCCCCGGTCTCCTCGATGCGCTGGATCTCGTCGGCCGGAATGTCCCAGTAAAGAAGCCGCCGGCGTGACGACTGCAGAAGCTCCTGCGCGGTCTGGCTCGCCCGGCCCCCCTCTCGCCCGGCGGTGTCATCCGCAAGGCGACGGGCGAGAATCAGTTCCTCCTGAGCCGACACGAGCTTGGGACTGTAGACGTCCATGAGGGCCTGTCCCTCCCGAACGGGCGCCCCAGTGAAGTCCACGTACAGCCGCTCGACCCAGCCGTCGATCTTCGGATTGACGGTCGCGAGCCGAGTCTCGTCGTACACGATCCGCCCCACGGTCTGAACCGTCCGCCGGACCGGACGGAACTGGACCTCCGCGAAGGTGACACCAATCAGCCGGGCGGCCTCGCTTGTCAGGCGGACGGGGTTCAGCTCGTCGCCACCCGTCATGGCGGCGTGGTTGTGTCCTTCCTGTCCTCCGCCCTCGACTGATGAACCGTCGCTTCTCGTGTAGGCAACGGCCACCACGGAGGCCGCCAGGATCAGAAGGAGAGCGAGGCCGATCTGCCTTCTTGTGCTCATTGTGCTTCTTGTGCTCATTGTGGTCCTGCCAGAATCTGGTCCGTGAGAGGAAGGGCTCGTCCCACCGCACCTTCGAGTCCGGTGATGCCCTTCCCATAGTCTCCGTACAGCTGATAGAGCTCTCCCTCGAATCGATTGAGGGAGAGCTGCGCATCCACCAGCGTGAGGAAGTCGACGGCTCCCACCCGGTAGGAGGAGAGCGCGGATTCGACCGTCACCCGGGCCTGCGGCAGAATATCGTCCCGGTACAGGTCGATCAGCGTGCGAGCCTGTGCGAGATCGGCCAGAAGCTGGCCGATGCGGGCGTCCACCTGGGCATGGATTCCCTCCAACTCGGCTTCCGCCATGCGGCGCAGAGCCGCTGCCTCCCGGCGCGCCGGAATCTGACGCCGTCCCGCGAACACCGGCAGTGTGAACCCCAGGACAGCGCTTCCCATGCGTTCGGTTCCGGCTCCTCGATCCCGCTGTCCGTACTGCACTCCGACCGTGAAGTTGGGCCAGATCTCCTTGCGACTGAGCTCAACCCGGGCCTCGGCCTGGTCCACGCCGAGCCTGCCGCGCTGGAGAGCGGGCCGTGTCTCCTCCGCCCAGGTCAGCAGTGTGTCGGGGTCGGGTACTTCCCTGGGCAAGGTTCCAAGGCGGGGAGAGGGCAAGGGTGTATCTGCCGCCTGATCGAGGAGAGCGTTGAGGGCGGCCGCGATAGCGGTCCTCATGGACTCCATGCGGGCAATCTCCCCGTCCATGCGAACCACCTCGACGCTGGCCCGGAGGACATCTGCCTGTCGTCCCGTGCCCGCTGCGTACAGAGCCTGCGCGATGGTCTCGAAGTCGCGCAGCAGCGCGCGTGTCTCGCGCATGACCTCCAGGCGGCGGTCCAGGGAGTAGAGTCCGTAGAACGCCCCGGCTGCCTGGGTTCGCACCTCCCACCACACCTCTTCGGCCCCGACGACCGACATCCCCGTGCCCAACGCGGAGATCTTCCCACTCAGGGACAGCTTTCCCGGAAACGGGACCGGTTGCATGAGCTGAAGGGACGGCGCCATGGACATGGGCATGTTGGCCGAGAATTCGGGGAGCGCCACGTTCATGATCCCCAACTGGAACATCGGATCGGGAAGCGTTGATGCGGCTGGCTCTCTGGCCGCAGCAGCTTCCGAGACCTGCTGGGCCGCGAGGAGACGTGGATTTCGCTCGCGAGCCAGGATCAGCACCTCGTCCAGCGTGAGGGCCTCCTGAGCCAGGCACACGGCGGGCGTGCCGAGCCACAGGATCGCGGCGACCGGAAGGACCATGCTTTTGATCGATGTGCTCATGGTTCTTTCGTCCACTTTGTGCGACAACGCCGTCGGTCGTTCGGCGGCGGGTACTTCGGCGGAAATTAATGAGCGCCTCTGCGTGCGCTTGCATCCAACGAGTCTGGGGGGGCGGGGGTTAAGAGGACATGAGGAAAGGATGAAGGAATCTTCACAGAGGTCCGTCAGGCTCGAGGTTCAGGGCCTGAGGAGATGAAGGAGGAAAGCTGCGCCACCTTGCCATCCGCACCCCACACGAACCGCGCGGCCCCAGTGCAGCTCGAGGGTCCGTCCCGTCAGCTGGGCCGGGAAGTTCCTTGATGCACGGGTCCTCTGGGGACCCGTACGGTGAAGCGAGCCCCACCGCCATTCTGGTCAGTGACCTCGATGGATCCTCCGTGGGCCTCCACGATCGCCTTTGCGATCGCGAGCCCGAGCCCGCTCCCGGTCTTCCCATCACCAGCGGTACGGGACGCATCGCCCCGGAAGAAACGCTCGAACACCCGCTCTCCTCGAGCCTTTCCCAGACCCGGGCCCGAGTCGATGACCTCAATCCGCACGTCGGATTCGGCCCCAGAGACCCGGACCGTCACGACCCCACCGGGGTTCGAGAACTTCAGCCCGTTGTCCACCAGATTCCAGATGACCTGCGCGAGCAGGTCCGGATCCACGAGTGCCTGGGTCTGCCGATCGGACGTGACCGCGATCTGTATCTTCCTTTCCTCCGCCCGCGGCCGGAGGCGCTCCGTCGTCCGATAGGCGAGGGCTCCGACATTGATCAGTCGAGGCTTCGGAACGATGGCCCCGGCATGCGACCGAGCGAGAGTGAGGAGGTCCTCGGTGATGTTGGCGAGACGAATCGCCTCTTCCAGGGTCGTCGAAATGACCCTCCGGTATTCTCCCGGCGCGCGCTCCTTCCGCAGCGCGAGCTCCAGCTCTCCTCGCATCACAGTCAGGGGAGATCTGAGCTCGTGGCTCGCGTCTGCCGTGAACCGCTTCTGTGCTTCGAACGCTCCCTCCAACCGGGCGAGCATGGTGTTGAGGACCTGCACCAGCCTCTCGTATTCCCCGAATTCGGCGTAGGCGCTAATCCTCCGCTCCAGCGATCCGGCCTCGATGGCCTCCGCCTGATCCATGATCTCGTGCACCGGCCGCACGGCCCGGCCAGCAAGCCACCAGCTCCCCAGGAAGCTGCTGAGAATCACGACGACGGCCACGCCTGCGAAGAGGAGGGCCAGGCGTCTGAGCAGATCGTTACGGGCTTCCAAGGGCGCCGCTACCTGCAACACGTGCTGCTCGTGAAGAGCCCCAAGGCGCTCCAGAGGGTAGTAGAGCGACCGAATCGGGACCCCCTGATAGGTGCCTTCGGTCCAGCTCACCCTTCCCGCGGCGGCCTCCCCCAGAGCCGTATCGTCGAGCGGTAGATCGCCCGTCATGTACTGGCTCTTGAGCAGGCTCTGCCCGCTCTCGTTCCAGATCTGAGCGTAGCGGATCAACTCCAGAAGGGAGCTGGCCTCCTCAGGGGTCAGCTCCCATTCGTGGAAGTGCATCTCCCCCGTGGGCGCGTCCGTGACCGAAGCGGCCTGGATCGACGCGACCTCGAGGATCCCGGCGTTCAGCTCGCGATCGATCAGTGCCCTGAGGGTGAGCAGGCTCAAAGCGGAGATGACGAACACCCCGGCGGCCATGGTCGCCGTGAAGCGGAGAGCGAGACGGGTGCGAAACGACCGGATCATTCCGGCTCTTCCGTCTGGAACACGTATCCGACCCCGCGGACTGTATGGACTAGGGGGCCCATCTCACCTCGACGCAGCTTCCGTCGGAGATTACCCACGTGCACGTCCACCACGTTGCTCATGGGATCGAAGGTGAGGTCCCAGACCTTCTCGAGCAGCTCTGTGCGCCTGACGACCTGTTCCGCGTGGAGGAGGAAGAACTCCAGCAGCTGAAACTCCTTCGGGGTCAGGTCGAGGCGCCTACCCTTCCGTGTCGCCACGTGCTTGAGCCGGTCCAGCTCGACATCGTCGTAGATCAGTCGCTCTCCTCTCGTCGCTCCACCCCGTCTGAGCAGGGCGCGGATGCGGGCCAGAAGCTCGTCGAACCCGAAGGGCTTCGTCAGGTAGTCGTCCGCACCGGCATCGAGGCCCGAAACGATGTCGTGCTGGGTGTCTCGAGCCGTCAGCATGAGGATCGGAACGGTCTTCTCGGCGCGTCTCAGGTCGTGAGCGATCTCGAAACCGGACTTGCCCGGGAGCATGACGTCGAGGACGAGAAGGTCAAAGTCATACACATGGGCCATCATCAATCCTTCATGACCGTCTCGGGCCACGTCCACCGAGTAGCCTTCCTCCCGAAGCCCCTTCTCCAGGAAGCTGGCAACCTTCCTGTCGTCTTCGACGACGAGGATGCGCATCGCGAACCTCGCTTCCATCCAGCCCTCGCCCGCGGGGGAGTCGCCGAAACAGCGGATCGACTCGACCAAGAGTGCGGATTCGAGCATGTGTGCAGGTGGGCTTGGCCACCGCGAACCAGAGGGCTCTCGGCATGCCGCACCTGTCGGGCCCGCTCATGCCACATGAACGGGCTCCCGCCAAACAACATCCCCCCCCTAGCCTAAGGATGTCATGAAGAATACGTGAAGGCTACTTCATGAAAGGACGATGGGGCACTCCCGCCTCGCTCGGGCGTAGCAGAGCCGAACCGCTGCGAAAGTCGCCATCGCGCCCTTGAGGCCTCGCGAGGGCGGCATCCGATGATCAAGCCGGAAACGGAGGCACGAGCATGAAAGTCTGGATACGGAGCTGTCTCGCGGCCACGGCATTCCTCGTCGTCAGCGCGCCGGCCTGCTGGGCAGACCGGTCATCTGACGAAGAGCGGGGTACGGGCGATCCAGTCCCTGTCGCGTCTGCGCAGAGCGGTTCCCAGGAGGGAATCACAGCCTTCGTGGGCGTGAACGTCGTCCCCATGGATTCCGAACGAATCCTTCCTGACCACACAGTGATCATCCGGAGCGGCCGCATCGTGGAGGTGGGCCCGGCCTCCCAGGTCCAGGTCCCGTCGGGTGCAAACCTCATTGACGGAGCCGGTAAGTACCTCATTCCAGGTCTCGCCGAGATGCACGGGCACATGCCCGGAGGGGAGATGGAGGAGGTGGTGATGTTCCTGTACGTGGCCAACGGAATTACCACCGTGCGCGGGATGCTGGGTCAGGACGGGCATCTCGCGCTCCGTGAGAAGGCGAACCGCGGGGAGATTCTGGCCCCCACCCTCTACATGGCCGGACCGAGTTTCAACGGGAATACCGTACGCTCACCGGAAGAGGCCGTAGAACGGGTGCGTCGGCAACGAACTCAGGGCTGGGATCTGATCAAGATCCACCCGGGCCTGACGCGTGAGGCCTACGACGCCATGGCGGTGACCGCGCAGCAGGAAGGCATGCGCTTCGCCGGGCACGTCCCCGAGGCGGTGGGGCTGCGCCACGCCCTCGAGATGGGCCAGGAGACCTTCGACCACCTGGACGGCTACATCGCTTATCTCGATGCCCAGGAACGGCCCATCGATGAAGCCCGACTGGAGGAAGCGGTTCGACTGACCCGGGAGGCGGGGGCATGGGTGGTGCCCACGCAGGTCCTGTGGCAGGTGGGGATCATCGGTCTGGGTGACGCCGAGGGAATGCGGGCGCTCCCCGAGATGCGCTACTGGCCCCGAGAAAACATCCCCGGCACCGTGGAAGGCGTCGAGGGTTGGGTCCGACGCCAGAGCGCCCGCGCGGAGGCCGCGTCGGCGAACCCCGAGGCCGCCCGGCAGTGGGCTGACAACCGGATGCGACTGCTGAAGGCCCTCAGCGACGGCGGCGTCCGTATCCTTCTGGGAACGGACTCTCCGCAGATCTTCAGCGTCCCCGGTTTCTCGCTCCACAGGGAGATGGCGGCCATGGTAGAGGCCGGAATGACACCCTATCAGGTTCTCCATTCAGGAACCCGGAACGTGGGCGAGTACTTCAGCAGGATGGACACGTTCGGCACGGTGGCGACGGGCCGGCGGGCGGACCTCATCCTCCTGAACCGCAACCCACTGGAAGACGTGTCGCACGTGGCGGACCGGGTCGGCGTCATGGTTCGCGGTCGCTGGATTCCGGAAAGCGAGATCCAGGCCCGCCTGGAGGATATCGCCCAGCGGTTCAGCGGCTCGTAGCTTTGCCCCCATTATGAGCCTCGGCCTTCAGGCGGCTCTCGCCGTCTTCCCCATCCTTCTTGCCGGCGTGCTGCTTGTCGGGTTCCGGGTTCCGGCCAAGTGGGCCATGCCTCTCGTGTACGTGGCTGCCGTCCTGGTGGCCACCTTGGCATGGCAGATGAGCGCGCTGTGGGTGGCCGCTTCGTCGATCCAGGGCCTCTTCCTGACGCTCGACCTGCTCATCATCATCTTCGGGGCCATTCTCCTTCTCAACATCCTGGAGGAGTCGGGGGGCGTAGCTGCAATCCGTAGAAGCTTCCGCACCATCAGCGACGACCGGCGGGTACAGGTGGTCATCATCGCCTGGCTCTTCGGGTCCTTCATCGAGGGCGCCGCCGGTTTCGGCACCCCGGCCGCCGTCGCCGCTCCCCTCATGGTAGCCATGGGATTCCCCGCCGCCGGAGCCGTCATGATCGGGATGATGATTCAGAGCACGGCGGTCACGTTCGGTGCGGTGGGCACCCCTATCCTGGTGGGTGTACAGGGTGGCCTGGGCGGTGAAGCCTTCGAAGCCCAGCTCCAGGCTGGCGGTCTGACCATGCTGGACTATGCCCGGGCGGTGGCGGTGCGAGCCGCCACGCTGCATGGGATCGCGGGAACCCTCATGCCCACCCTCATGGTGATCATGATGACCCGCTTCTTCGGGTCCAATCGGTCCTGGACGGAGGGACTTTCCATTGTTCCCTTCGCGCTCCTCGCCGGGCTCGCGTTCACGGTCCCCTACATGATGACAGCCTGGATTCTGGGACCGGAGTTCCCCTCCCTCCTCGGTGCGCTGATTGGCCTGGGGCTGGTCACCTTCGCCGCGCGCAGAAGGTTCCTGATCCCGCCGGATCACTGGGACTTTGCGCCGGCAGCGAGGTGGCCTGAAGAGTGGGTCAGTGGTCTGGAAGTCTCCTCCGAGGAGGAGATCGAGCACCGCCCCATGAGCGTCGCCCTCGCCTGGGCTCCCTATCTTCTGCTGGCCTTCTTCCTGGTTCTCAGTCGCCTTCCCCAGCTTCCCCTTGGCAGGTGGCTTCAGTCTCTGAACCTGCAGTGGACCGGCATTCTGGGAACCGACATCATCGGCGGGACCACGCCCCTCTATCTACCCGGTACGATCCTGATCGTCGTGGTAGCCGCCACCTACTTCCTCCACCGTATGTCCTGGCCAGCCATGAGGACCGCGATTTCCCGATCAACGAGCGTCCTCCTGGGCGCGGGATTCGTCCTCGTCTTCACGGTTCCCATGGTCCGCGTCTACATCAACTCCGGCGTAAATGCGGGCGCGTACCAGAGCATGCCCATCGCCATGGCCGACTGGGTGGCAACGAACGTCGGTGCGGTGTGGCCCGCCTTCGCTGGAGTGACCGGCGCCCTGGGAGCCTTCATCGCCGGGTCGAACACGGTAAGCAACCTGATGTTCTCCGCCTTTCAGCACGGGGTGGCCGAGCGCCTGGGGATCTCCGGAGCGATGGTCGTGGCCCTTCAGGCCGTGGGGGCCGCGGCCGGGAACATGATCGCCATACACAACGTGGTGGCGGCCTCGGCCACGGTGGGACTTCTGGGGCGGGAAGGATCGACCCTGCGAAAGACGATTCTCCCGACCCTGTATTACCTTTTCGTGATCGGCCTGCTGGGCCTGTTGGCCATCTACGTGATCCAGGTGGGTGATCCCCTGTGAGCGACTCTACCAGCCACGCCTTCCTCTGGGGACGAATGCCCGCTCGAGGAGCCTCGGATCGAAGCCCCACCCCGCCTCGCCCGTCACGGTGTAGCGGTAGAGAGCGGCCGAGTAGATCCCGCTCAGGGCCGAGCTCACCAGGACGAGCAGCAGATACGCCGCCCCGAAGAACACAATGGCCGCCACGAACAAGGATTGAGAGGCCTGGGAGGCCAGCAGGGTCCCCGGCACCGCGAACAGGGTCACGGAAACGAACATCAGGAAGAAGGCGAGACCCATTCCGATATTGCCCACCACCTGTTCACCCCAGGTCTCGCGGAATGCCGAGGCACTGAGCCGAATGGCCCTGATCGGACCCACGTCCGTCGTGACCAGCACGGGAACGACTAGGTAGGTGGCCAGATTCCAGGCCATCCCCGCCAGTCCCACCGCAATTCGACCAGCCCACCCCGCTCGCTCCGAGAGGGTGCGAAGGATCATCCCCACCGTCGCCGCGATGACGGCGTATCCCAGAATCGCACCGAGGCGATCGACGGCGATCTGCAACCCGTCCGTCACCGTGGGGTTCTCTCCACCCAGCCGGAGCATGGCGGCTCCCACCAGCGCCGAGTTGAAGAAGAAGACCACTGCGTACTGGGAAACGTAGAAGAGAAAGACGAGGACGTACGCCGCCGTGTCCAGCTGTCCCTGGCCCATGTCCTGCGCGATCCCCAGCGCGGACAGCGGTACGAAGAAGCTCACAGACACCAGGAGCACGGCCACACCGGATAGAAGGGGGAACACCAGCAACTCCTTGTCCGCCTTCAAGACCTCTGTGCTGGCTTTCACGAGAGTCC
>JBDHKE010000023.1:0-51243 GCA_039586555.1 Gemmatimonadota bacterium
CGGCAGAGCTACACGCCTTCCCTCATGATCGTGCTCCGGACAACCACTGATGCGTCCGCGCTGGCAGGACCCCTTCGTGAGGCGTTTCAGTCAGTAGACCCGGGCCTGCCCACACCCCGCCTGGTCCCCGCCGCATCAATGGTAACCCGAGCCACCCGAGAGCAGCGAGCTAGCGGACAACTGGGAGGGGGCCTCGGACTGATGGTTCTCCTTCTCTCCGCCATCGGTGTCTATGGAGTCGTGGCACTGGCCGTGGCCAATCGCACCCGCGAGATCGGACTTCGCATGGCCCTCGGGGCTACCCGCAGGGAGGTCGTACGGAGCGTGCTGTCTGACGCCGTCCGTCTATCGGCACCTGGGATGGTGGTCGGCGCCCTCCTGGCCGCCGGAACGGCGGCTGCAATGCGCTCCATGCTTCTGGGGATGAGCCCTCTGGATCCCATCTCGTTCCTCTTTGCCGGGGGGCTACTGCTCTTTGTCGTGCTAGTGGCCGGGCTGGCCCCGGCGCTGAGAGCATCTGGAATCGAACCGGTGGAGGCACTCAGAGCGGAAATGTGAGTCGGAGCTCGATCAGGATCAGCCTGGGCAACTGGGCCGAGATTCCCTCGCAAGGTGCTCACTCTTCATCTCGTGGCACAAATGAACCGGTTCTGGCGTTTTCCCCACTTACGCATCCCTCCGTTCGTGCGCAACGTGGAATCACGTGCGATGAATCAGCCAAAGGAGGGATCTCATGAAACGCGCTCAAAAGCGGTCGAATCGGCCGATCAGGACAAGGGAAGCTGCGCTGCGTCTCCTTCTTCCCGGGGTCGCCCTCGTGGCGCTGTCAGTCGCCTCGTACGTGGCAGTTGCCGAGACGCCCGAACCAGAAGCTTCCGACGAGGAGAAGATCGCTGACGCCAGTCGCTCGGCTCCGAAGGGGCTCGTGGCCGACGCCCGGATCCTGGACTGGCCCGAGGAGCCCGGCGGGGAGTTCCGAGTCCTGCGAGAGGGAACCAACGGCTGGAACTGTCTCCCGGACTTCCGGGGCGACTCGAACTACGCGCCCGAGTGCTTCGACGATGAGTGGCTGGCCTTCTTGAAGGCCTATCTGGAAGGGCGGCAGCCGTCGACGAAGCGCATCGGGCTGTCCTACATGCTGAACGCGCGCTGGGCAGTCAGCAACACGGACCGCGCGGCGACCGCGCCGACCGCGGACAACCAATGGCGCGAGGGTGGCTCACACCTCATGCTGGTGGTCCCGGATCCTGCGATGCTCGAGTGGTTCCCGACCGAGCCAACGCCCAATAGCGGCGCTTACGCAATGTTCTCGGGGACCCCCTATGCGCACCTGATGATCCCGGTCCCCGAAGCGCATGCGCCAGACGGATGAGGGGGCGTAAGTCGCCCCTGGGCTTTCGCGGCGACAGCGCGCCAGACGGGGTTGCATAGCACATAACGCCAGATCGTCGCCTTCCGAGTAGTAGCCGAGAAGCCTGTCGAATTCCAGAGCGTTCGTGGCGTCGGCAATCTCGTCGAAGAGCCCAGCCACCACAGCAGCGATCTCCCCTTCTTCGTCCGGGGTCAGGGACGGCCCCTGCTTCCCCGCGCAGGCGAGGCTCCACGTACACAGAAGGATGCCTGAAAGGAATCGAACGGGGCGCATCGGGGCCTCCTCATATCTTCAATGAGATCGCTTCCGATCCGAAGCCGGATTCTGAACGAGTGACGCTAGAGTCGGGGGGGAAGTCCCTCGAGGTCAATAACCAGACCGCAGCCAGCTGCCAGGTTGACTACTCTATCCGGAGCGCGTCCACCGGATCGATCCGCGTCGCGCGCCGTGCGGGCAGCACCGTCGCCAGGACGGTCACGCCGATCAGCAGCACCACCACTCCAGTCAGAACCCAGGAGAAGGACCAACTGGCCATCACCAGAGCACACTCGCGGTTCCCCGCGCCCGGAAGCATTATCAGCGGATGCCCAACGTGACCCTACGGCTCGAACGAAGCCGGAACCGCATAACCTGGAGCGCTTGAAGTGAGCGAGCCCATCCGACTCTTCGTCACCGGCGGCACCTTCGACAAGGAGTACGACGAGATCAAGGGCCGTCTCTACTTCGAGGACACCCACCTCCCCGAGATGCTGGAGATGGGCCGTTGCCGCGTCGAGGTCCACGTCCGCACCCTCATGATGATCGACTCTCTCGACATGACTGGCGCCGACCGGGAGCTCATCGCCCACAACTGCGCCGAGGCCCCCGAGCCCCACATCGTCATCACGCACGGCACCGACACGATGGTAGACACGGCACGGGTCCTGGCGGAGAAGGTGCGTGACAAGACCGTCGTCCTGACCGGAGCCATGATCCCCATCGCCTTCGGGAGCTCCGACGGGCTGTTCAATCTGGGCGGCGCCATGACCGCCGTGCAGGTGCTCCCGGCCGGCGTCTACATCACCATGAACGGGCGGGTCTTCCCATGGGACAACGTGCGGAAGAACCACGACACGGGGGTGTTCGAGGCGGTGGATCCGGCGGCGGGATCGCGAGCTGCGGAGGGGCGGGGCATGGGCGATTAGCGCCGCGAATCTCGCCACCCACCCGGTCACGCCCATCACGTGCCGGTCGTTCCTCGATCAGCGGATCCGGTGAGATGCGACGCCATCGGGCGACGGCGCTCCATCGTTCTGTCCGAAGGCAGGTTCTACGCCGGAGGTGAGGTGGTCTACGACCTCCAAGCGTCCCAAATCGCCCAGTTCCATGCCCGGATTTCGGTGGACGCTCTTCCTCCCGTCCCCTAGACTGGGCCTGACCGACAACGACGCCCGCCGCAGGAAGTGAGCACATGCCCTCTGTCATCCGTGAAGCTCTCGCTCGTGGAGAGCGATTCCTCGACGAGCTCGCAGACCTCCCTGTCCTGGACGTCCCGGATCCGGAGCTGATCCGAAGCCACCTGGCCGGCACCTATGGCTTCGAGGAGCCGGTGGAAGTCTCGGAGCTGGTGGCCGACGTCGCCCGGATGCTGGAGACGTGGGCGGTGCAGACGGTGCACCCGCGGTATTTCGGGTACTTCAACCCGACGCCGGTGCCCGAGGCGGTGGCCGGAGACCTCCTTACCGCCGTCTACAACCCGCAGCTCGCCGTCTGGTCCCACGCGCCCGCCGCGGTGGAGATCGAGCAGCACGTCCTTCGCTGGTTGACCAGAAAGCTGGGGCTTCCGACCGACACCTCCGGCGCGCATTTCACCTCCGGAGGGTCCGAAGCGAACTTCACCGCCGTGGTCGCCGCGCTCACGTCGCGGCTGGCCGACTACGGCCGCAAGGGACTCGCCGGAGTCAACGCGCGTCCCACCATCTATCAGTCCGCCGGCGCCCACGACTCCTTCACCAAGATCTGCCACATGACCGGGCTTGGCCGCGACGCCCTTCGCGTCGTCCCGGTGCGCGGAGACCTCCGCATGGACCCTTCCTTCCTGCGGGAACGGATGGCATCCGATCGGGTCGCCGGCTTCACGCCCGTCCTGGTCGCGGGGACCGCCGGGACCACCGCCGCGGGCGTGATCGATCCCCTCGAGGAGATCTCCGAGGTGTGCCGGGACTTCGGTGCCTGGTTCCACGTGGACGCGGCCTGGGGCGGCGCGGCGGCGCTATGCCCACGCCTGCGCGAGCACCTGCGGGGGATCGAGCGAGCCGACTCTGTGACCTGTGACGCCCACAAGTGGCTCAACGTGACCATGGGCGCGGGGATGCTCTTCTGTCGCGACGCCTCGGTGCTGCAGGAGGCCTTCCGCGTCAGCACGCACTACATGCCCGCTATCGCCCAGGGCTCGGTGGACCTTTTCGTGACCTCGGCCCAGTGGTCACGTCGGTTCATTGGCCTCAAGCTCTTCATGGCACTGGCCAGCCTGGGTGAGCGGGGCTACGCCGAGATGCTCGAGCGCCAGGCCGAGGTCGGCGAGCACATGGAGAGGCGTCTGGAGGAGGCTGGCTGGACCCACGTGTCTCGCACCCCCCTGCCCGTGTGTTGCGTGACACATCCCCGGATCGAGGCCGGAGAGGTGTCCATCGGTCAGGTGCTCGACTCGGTTCTCGAGAGCGGCAGGGTGTGGATCTCCAAAGTCACGCTCGCCGACCGGCCGGCCCTCCGCGCCTGCGTTACGAGTCGGCTTACCACCTCCGACGACATCGACACACTCGTGGCGGAGATGAACGCAGCGGTCGGAGCGGAGCACCACTGATGAGAAGACACCTTCAGGAGTTTGTTCGCCTGGAATCTGCGGGCGGTTTGGTTCTCATGGCCGCAGCCGCCTTTGCGCTGGTTGCAGCCAACTCGCCTCTGGGTCCGGCCTACGCGGAGTTCCTCGGAACGCCGCTGGTGGTCCGTTTCGGATCCGCCGGGATCGAGAAGCCCCTCCTCCTTTGGATCAACGACGGGCTGATGGCGGTCTTCTTCCTGCTCGTCGGGCTCGAGCTGAAGCGGGAGATACTGGAGGGGCACCTTTCAAGCGCGCGCCAGGCCCTTCTACCTGGCTTCGCGGCTGCGGGCGGGATGGCCGCTCCTGCAGCCATCTATGCGGCCCTCAACTGGGGCGATCCCGTCGCGATGAAGGGCTGGGCAATCCCGTCGGCCACTGACATCGCCTTCGCGCTAGGAATCCTCTCGCTTCTGGGCAAGCGGGTCCCGCCGGCGCTCAAGGCCCTCCTTCTGAGCGTGGCCATCTTCGATGACCTTGGCGCGATCGTCATCATCGCCCTGTTCTACTCGGGAGAGCTATCCCTGACGGCCCTGTCCATTGCGGCGGTTCTCGTGCTGGGGCTTGCCCTATTGAACCGCTCCGGAGTCACCCGGCCGACTGCCTACTTCCTTCTGGGGGTCCCCCTCTGGGCAGCGGTTCTGAAGTCGGGGGTCCACGCGACCCTGGCAGGCGTCGTCCTGGCGATGTTCATTCCCCATCGGGCTGGTGAGGACCGGCCGGCCGAGGAAAGTGAAGAGTCCCCCCTTCTTCACCTGGAGCACAGGCTGCATCCGTGGGTTGCCTTCGGCGTCCTCCCGGTGTTTGCCCTCGCCAATGCAGGTGTGCCCCTTCTTGACATCTCTCTCGGGGATCTGACGCATCCCGTGCCGTTGGGCATCATCGGTGGTTTGTTCCTGGGAAAGCTCGTGGGAGTCTTGGGGATGAGCGGCCTTGCTGTCGGTTTGAAGGTGGCAGACCTCCCGGAGGGAGTGAGGTGGCTCCAGCTCCAGGGCCTGTCGTTGCTCTGCGGTGTGGGCTTCACCATGAGCCTATTCATCGCATCCCTCGCGTTCGAACAGGGCGGGGAAGCCTACTTCGGGATGGAGCGCCTGGGCATCCTGGTTGGGTCGCTCCTGAGTGGAGTCGTGGGCTATGCGTTCCTTCGGCTGACGCTGGGTCCCCAGGCGCTATCCGACTGACAGGGGAGTCTGTCGGCCGCGCGGAGCCGGACTTGCCTGTCTCCACAGTCGCACTCTGCGTCGGCCTTCTCTGGGCATGTCCACCGGTTGCCCGGACCGGCGCCCCCGTCCGCGACATAATCACCAACCTGCTCCAGCCAAGCTGACATGGGCGTCGCCGCCCACGTCCTTCACCACGCACCCCCCACCCCTTCCAGAGAATAGAGAACCGGGAGAGGCAGGACACGGGTTCTTCGACACCGAATACAAGGGCGGATCGAGAACCAGGAATACTGGGTGGGAAACCTTTTCTCGGTTCCAGACGTCCAATCAACTGTACTGACCTGTTCAGTTGAACCGGTAGGACCAGCCTTGGAAACGGGGGCCCCATGTCACCGACCGCTGCCAGCAACCTCTACGGAAACCTGGATCTTCTGGTCCTCCGGACCATCGAGGTGGAAGGGCCTGTCCACGGCCTGGCCATCCTTGACGCCATCGGAAAACGCTCGGAGGGCGGTATCCAGGTGGAGGACGGGGCTCTCTACCGGTCCCTTCACCGTCTGGAGGCCAGGGGCCTTCTCTCCGCCAATTGGCGTACCAGCGAGAAGAACCGAAGGGCCAAGTATTACTCCCTCACCAGGGCCGGCAGGAAGGATCTGGCCAGGGTCCGAAACGAGTGGGAACGGCACACCCAGGCAGTGGGCAGGGTCCTGGGTCTCAATTGGAGGATCGTTCCATGAGTCTTTCCTCCGGGTCCAAAGGGTTCTTCCGGCTCCGTGAGTTTCGCCGGCACATCGAGGAGGACGTAGACGACGAGCTCCGCTTCCACATGGAGGGTCTCGCCGAACGGTTCCAGACCCAGGGCATGGACGAAGAGGAGGCATGGGCGGCGGTGATGGCCCGTTTCCCCGATCTGGAGGACGTACGATCGAAGCTGATCGAGACAGGCAGCCGAAGCCAACGGCGGGCTCGACACCGCCTCCTTCTTCAGGGGCTGGCCCAGGATATCCGCCTGAGCCTCAGGCTCCTTCGGAAGCGTCCGGCTTTCGCCGCTGTCGTCATCCTCACCCTGGCCCTGGGCATCGGCGCCAACTCGGCCATCTTCAGCGTGCTCCGAGCCGTGGTCCTGCAGCCCCTGCCCTACCCCGAGCCGGACCGGTTGGTGACCGTCTGGACCCCCCAGATCGGCTACAGCTTCAATCCCCTCTCCGCACCGGACTGGTTGGATTACCGGGAGCAAAGCCGGTCCTTCGAAGCCTGGGGCGTGTTCCAGCCCGAGTCAGTGAACCTGTCCGGGCAGGGCGACCCGGAACGGGTGGAGGGGATCCGACTATCCGCCGGCGTGCCCGAGGCCCTGGGAATCACCGCCGCCCGAGGCCGTCTTCTCACGGCGGAGGAAGCCGAAGACCCCTCCGCCCGGGTCGCCGTTGTGAGCCACAACCTCTGGGAAAGGCGTTTCGGTTCCGATCCGGACCTCCTGGGCAAGAAAGTCCTCATCAATCGGGAGCCGTGGACGGTGGTGGGCATCCTGCCAGAGGGCTTCCGCTTTCCTGACTGGCAGCGCCTTACGACACCCGACCTCCTGATCCCCATCTCCCTCCGGACGGAGGAAGCGGATCGGGGGAGCTACTATCTCCGAGCCATCGGTCGGCTGAGGGACGGGCTATCCGCAGAACAAGCCCAGGAAGAGCTGGAGGGCATCGCAGCCCGGCTGGAAGACATCTACCCGCAGACGAATGCCCGAAGAACCGCCCGGGTGGTCCCACTCCGGAACATCGTTCTGGGAGACTCTCCACGGCACCTCTGGATTCTCCTGGGGGCCACGGGCTTTGTGCTCCTCCTCGCGTGCGCGAACGTAGGAGGACTCCTCCTTTCCCGGAACGCGGGTCGCAGCGTGGAGATGGCGGTCCGTACCTCCATGGGTGCCGGCAGGGGTCGGTTGGTCCGTCAGATGCTGACCGAAAGCCTCTTCCTGGCCCTTCTGGGTGGCGGGGCCGGGCTTCTCCTGGCTTGGTGGGGGTCCGGGGTGTTGGCCCGGTTCGTTCCCCGCAGCCTTCCTCGGGGAAGCGAGGCGGGCATCGACGGGCTGGTGGTTCTGGTGACGCTGGGCATCACCCTCCTGACCAGTCTCCTGGCCGGTGTCCTTCCGGCCCTGGCCACTTCGGTCGCCCGCCTGCGGGACACCCTCCACGAAGCACCGCGGACCACGACCCTGGGACAACCCCGGGGGCGCCTCCTGGGAGGCATGATCGTGGTCCAGGTCGCCCTTACCTTCGTACTGGCCGACGGTGCCGCTCTCATGCTCCAGAGCCTCTGGCAGGCTACCGGGATCCGGGAGCTTAGGGCCCCCGAGCAGATCCTGGTGGCAGGGTACCTCCAACCTCCGCGGGAGGGCGAAGAGCTCCTCCTGCCGGATCCGTTCCTCGAGCAGCTGATGGAGCGGGTCCGCTCTCTGCCCGGCGTGAGCGCGGCTGGAGCCTCGGCCCGGCTTCCCTTCCAGGGATCCGGGTGGAGCAACGACCTGCTCCCTGAGGGGAGGGAGTACGATCCCGAAGCCGACGTTCCACCTACCCACATGACACCCGTGTCTCCCGGTTACTTCCAGGCCATGGGGATCGACCTGCTCCGGGGACGGGATCTGAGGGTGAGCGACCTGGGCGAGGGCAGCGTGGGGGTGGTGGTGAACCAGGCCTACGCGGACAGAAGCTGGCCAGGCGAAAATCCCTTGGGCAAGAGGATTCGGGACAATGACCCGGCCCACCCCTGGTTGGACGCGGTGGTGGTGGGTGCGGTGGAGAACATCCGTCAATACGGGTTGGAGAGTCCGGCGGAACCGGAAGTCTACCTTCCCTTCTTTCCATTCTTTCAACCCAATCGCTGGATCACGCTTCGGACTGAGGGTGACCCTCGTACCCTGGTCCCGGCCCTCCGCCAGGCACTGGCAGAGCTGGATCCTGACCGGCCCCTTACCCAGGTCTTCACCGGCGCGGACCTATACGACTTCCTTTCCGAGGAACGGCGGATCACCACTCTCCTCATCGGGATCTTCGCCCTGGTGGCCCTCTCCCTGGTGGCGGCGGGAACCTACGGAGTGATGGGCTTCATGGTGGAGCAGCGTACTCAGGAGTTGGGGATCCGTATGGCTTTGGGGGCCAACCGGGTGAACCTGGTCTGGCGGGTCCTGAGAGCCGGACTGGCCCTTGCCGCCCGAGGAATCGCCATGGGCGTCCTGGGCCTCTTGGGCCTGTCCGGAGTCGTGCAAAGCCTCCTCTTCCGCGCGGAGGCCCTGAGCCCCACCGTCATGGTGGTGACGGCCTCGGCGCTTGCCCTCGTGTCGATCCTCGCCTCGGGGCTACCGGCTGCCCGGGCCTCCCGTGCCGATCCAGTGGAGACCATGCGAGTGAGGTGAGTCAGGACTAGATCGTTTTGGGCCCGGCCATGGCCGCCGGGGACCCTCGGCTCACTCCGTCCTCAATGCCTCCACCGGAGGAACTCCCATGGGGGTGTCAATCGCTCTGGCAACCTGTGATCTCGACACTCGAGCAGTGATCTCTGTCCAGGGTGTCCATGAGGGACAGGGGGAAGCCAGAGTCGTGACCTGGATGAGAATCCGAGCAGGGACCAGTAGCGCTATCGATCAGCTTTCACCCGGGTTGTCCTTGAACTCAACCAGGATCGAGTGGAGCGGCGTATCGCCGATGTTCTCGAGGGAATGCGTCCACCACTCCAGGTTCTCCACGAAGGTCCCGGTCGGGATGGTCGCCTCGGCGGTGGATCCGTCGGCCTCGGCGACAAGCCCCGTAGCGCCCTCTACGAAATAGCCCACCATGGGCGGGTGCGTGTGCTCGGGCTCGGTCTGTCCGGGCTCAAGCCGATGCTCGACCACGCGCACGGATTCGTTTTCGAAGAGGACCTTGTAGTAGGGCTCAGGAAGGTCGGGTAGGGTGGCGGCAGTCCCCGGCTCCGGCTCGGCCGCCGGCGCCACGGTATAGAGCCGCGCACCGGTCGCTCCGAGTACAACACCGACGATCAGCGTCAGCGCCGTCTTCATCATGTTTCGCGTTCTCCCCTTCCTTGAGTGTTCCCCTTGACCGGCAAGTGTGCACGCTCCCACCTACGGGATCGCGGCCCACGATACCCATCGCCCCCGGGGCAAGACAAGGTACGTTCGGTGGCCTGGATCTGCGCTAGAGCCCGCCTGGCCCTGGCGCTGCCCGGCTGGTCGGTGGGGAGCCGAAGTACAGCATGTTCCGAGCCCCGGACCGGGCCACTGCGATGTCCAGGAAGCCGTCCTCGTCCAAATCCCCCACCGCGAAGCCGTAAGCCACCCCTTCGTCATCGCCGAAGGGAACCGCAGTGAGCGAGTCAGCGCCCTCGTTGAAGTAGACCACCGGCCGTGATTCGACATACCCAACGATGATGTCCGTGCAGCCGTTGCGATCCAGATCTGCCATCGCAATCGCGTAGGGGGTCGCGTCAGTGTCACCCAGCGGCTCAGTGCCTGCGTAGGTACCGTCGGCTCGACCCCATAGAATAGCGGCACCTGACCGCTCGTCGATTACAACTAGGTCTCGTATCTGGTCCCCGTTGAGATCCGCCGCCTTGGCACTCCGAATCATAGCGTCAGCCGGACCGAAGGGACGGCGTTCCGAAAAACCGCCTACTCCGTTATTGAGGTAGACGAAGCTCTGCCCCCCGTCCCGATGCGGGACGGCCAGATCGACCGCACCATCCCCATTGAAGTCCGCAGGTGTAATTGTGGTCGCCGAGCCTGAAGCGAAGCCCACACACTCTGGACTGAATCGGCCCCCTTCGATCCCAAAGCAGATGTAGCTCAACCCGGGGTCGTCCCCACTCCGATTCGCCAACACCACATCCGGCAACGAGTCCCCGTTCAGATCCGTGACGTTCACATGCCTTGTCGACCAAGCCGGTTCACCGAAGGTCGAGCCGACCTCGAACCGCCCACTCCCGTCATTGAGGTGAACAAGCTTCGGATCCGGCTCGTCATTGCTGACGACGATGTCGAGATCCCCATCTCGGTCTATATCGACCAGCACCCCTGAGTAGGATCGATCCGGTGCCCCGCCGACGGGGTACCCGGGTTGGAACGACCCATCTCCGTTGCCCAGCAGGATGAGGTCCTCGAGGGGCCAGTGACGGCCCTTCACCAGGACGATGTCCTGATGCCCGTCCGCGTTCACATCGCCGATGCTGACGTTGGCCGAGGTCGCGGCCGAGTCCTCCAGAACGAGTTCCCGGTCGAAGCGTCTCGAGCCCTCGACTGCAAGTCGGTTCGGCGAGCAAGCAAGGAAACACAAGGCCGTGCACAGGAAAGTCCCGACGAACCGACATTTCTTTGCCGCGCGATAGCCCATCACACAAGTCCTCACGTTCGATCCGGGGCGCCACCTCAGCCGCGCCTCGTCGCCTCCTGATCGACGAAGAGCGGCTCCCCAACGGCCCTGCGCGTCTGCTGCGCCCTCAGGATGACCGTACCGCCGCCGACCTGCAAGCCGCAGACATCGGCCCCGGCGACCCAACCAGCGCCAGCAGCAATCGCGTGTCAGACTGCGGGCTTCGTTGGTCAGGATCCCCATTCTATGCCGACCCGAAGCATGTTCACGGCCGCCGCTTCGCGAGAACTGGATTGGAGTTCGTCGGTCCAATGATCAAGCACGTCCACAGGGGCGTGGAAGAGGAGGCGCTCCATCTCGAGGGTCAGATTCAGGCGAGATCGGAGGACGTACCGGACGCCAGCACTGAGCAGCGCGTAGCCCTCTCCGTCGCCGAGTAAGCGGCCCGCACCCAGCCCAAGACGAGGGCTCCACTTCGCCTCTCGCCCCATCGGCTCAAGCAAGAAGCGAACGCCTACTGGCATCAGGTCCTTTCCGATGCCCTGCTCTCTTGGGCACGGTCGGTCAGTTGGACAGGGTAAGGTGTCGCCACAGCTTGCCTTGGCGCCGTTGCCGAATCTCGAGGCCGTCGCTTGGAGCCGGATGAAGCGATGGGCCACCCAACTCAGTCGGGTTCCGACAACAAGGGGCCGTCCATCTGGGCAGGGCGGTTCGAGGGCTCTTGGGAAGGTCCGCCCAACGCCGAGGTTGACACCGAACGCGGACGGAAGAAGTTGAGCCTGAGCCGCGACTTGACAGCCGGCGAGACCATACAGCACTGCCAGAAGAACAAGCACTGCCTGAGTTCCCTTCATCTGTCGTCTCCCCAACGTGTGGCCTCGCGGTCTAACCACTTGCGGTTCTCCTGCGAGCCACCATGCCCACCGGGAGCGCGAGCTGCAAGGCGAGTGCTCCGGGTCATCCCGCCCACTGCGACAGCAGGAAACTGCTTGCTAGGAACAGCATTCCACCCCGAACACCTTCACCACTCCTCTGATTGGTGCCCCTTGGCGTTGGGCTACGTCGCAGCCAGGTCGATCGAGGCGGCGTTGTTTGCCATCGGCACCATGCACTTGCTGACACTCGTGTTTGTAAGCCACAGGCGCTCACTGAAGGGCCTCAGCACGGGGTAGATAACCACAGCAATTCCGACAACCGCGATGTGATTGACGAGTTCCAGCAGAACTCCAGCCCCAACCCGAACCTCGCGCAGGGACGCTCTCGTCAGGAAGTCGGGGGCTCCAAGCACCGGTTGGAGGACGATAACCGACAGTGAGAACGGCACGGTCGCCATGATGAACAAGGCCCCGACGACACGTGCACCGACACGATGTGTCATCACACGTACTCCTCCTCAGGGTCCAAGCGCAGGCCGATCGGTTCAGCCAAGTCTGAGCGCGCTCTAACGGTTATGCGGTTCTGCTGCGCCCCAACCAGCTCACCGCATACGCAGTGTGCGACCCGCCAAGCTCCCACGCCAGCAGGAACCGCTTGCTAGAGTGCAGCGGAGTTCGAGAGACTCTCGCTATCTCATCTGCTCGGTCGCGATGGACGACGACGGGATCATCGAGCGGCTACCGAGACCGCGCTTCAGCATCAGGCCCCGACAAGGTTTCGCTCCCACAGCGAACAAGAACGCGCACTGCAACCTTACGGCCCTTCCTACGCCGCGCGGGCCTTGTAGCAGGTGAAGACTAGAAGGGGGAGTACGCTGCGCTACCCCGGAGGCCTCGCGAGTCTCGTCACGAGGCGGCCGCGTCGATGGTGGTGACTTGCCCACTCGCGCTACCTGCGCATGGGTGATTACCGCTCCGCCCGGCCGCTCACGATTTCCGGCGCCCGTTGTCGCGCGTAGTCGCGAGCGGAAAACCGCTCGGTCCCCTCCGGCGTCGGCCTGATCCACGGATCTTCTCCGAACAGGAGGTAGCGACGTATGAGGTCCGCGAGGCCGTTCCCGGGTTCAAGAAGACCGAGCAGGGACCTTTCCACGATTCGCTTGGCACACTCCAGAGGCTCGTCGTAGGTCTTGAATACCCGCCCCCGGCACCGGGATCGGGCGATATCCCAGCCGTGTCAAGATGCTGCCATGGCAGCAGTCCTTCACGCAGGACGCCAGCGGCCCCTCCTACCCCTCTCTCAACGACCGCATGGGCTGTGTCCTGGAGGCCCGGCGAGCCGGGACCAGATTCGCCAGCACGGCAACTCCCACGAGAATGACCGTGACGCCGCCGTAGACGAGAGGATCCAGGGCGCCGACGCCGAAGAAGAGGGCCGAGAGTCCCCGCGCGGCTACGTAGGCGCCGGCTAAGCCGATCACCGCTCCGATTCCCACGAGGAGCATGCCCTGGCGCACCACCAGGCCCAAGACCTGTCCGCTTTCCGCCCCCAACGCCATCCGTATGGAGATCTCTAAGGTTCGTTGATTGACGCCGTAGGAGATCACCCCGTAGATCCCGCCCACGGCGAGAATCAGCGCCAGGCCCGAAAAGACGGCGAAGAGCCACGACGAGGCCTGGCGGACCCACTGGGACTCAGCCAGCCGATCGGACATGGTCTGGACCTCATAGATGGGCAGGTTGGGATCCAGGTCCTGGAGGGTGCGGCGGGCCGGAGCCACCAGGCTGGTCGGATCCAGGGAGGTGCGCACCACGAAGATAGGCCCA
This sequence comes from Gemmatimonadota bacterium, assembly GCA_039586555.1. GTDB lineage: Bacteria > Gemmatimonadota > Gemmatimonadetes > Longimicrobiales > Gaopeijiaceae > JBDHKE01. The sequence continues at coordinate 13,449 of JBDHKE010000023.1, forward strand.
TCGATCGGATACTGGGCCAGAGGAATGTAGACGCCGGGGCGCATCTCCTCGTCCTGGCCGTAGTGCTTCACGTCCCTGGTGATCCCCACCACGGTCATCCAGGGAGACCCGTCGCTGTAGCGAACGCGGGTCCCGATCGGGTTCTGACCGGGAGGGAAGAAGCGTCGAACCGCGGTCTCGTTCACGATTACGACCCGCTCTTCCTCGTCACGCCCATCCATCTCGGTGAAGAGGCGTCCACTCTGGAGCGTCACGCCCATGGCCTGGAAGTAGCCCGGCGACGCCACACGGTTCAGGATGATGGGGGTGGGCTCGTCGGGATCCCTGGGAGGGGCGTTCTCCACCTGGAACCCCATCCCCCAGTGCCCCGACAGGGGAACCACGTTTGCCACGGCCGCCACCTCGACCCCTGGGAGCGCACCCAGACGCTGGATGAAAGCCTCCATGAAGTGCAGCCTGTCCTGCGCTTCCTCATAATCGGCCTCCGGCAGATCGACGCGGAAGGTCAGGACCCCCTCGGGCCGGAAGCCCGGGTCCACCGCCTGGAGCGCCTGGAAATCCCGGATGCTCAGGCCCGCCACCACCAGGAGCACCAGGGCCAGGGCTACCTCTCCCACAACCAGAGAGCCGAGGATTCGGCGTCGCCCCCCGGTGGCTGTAGCACGGTGCGTAGCATCCTGAAGCGCGATCCCCGGATCCGCACGAGACGCCTGGAATGCTGGAGCGAGACCCGCCAACACCGCCGCCGCCGCCACCAGACCGAAGGTGAAGAGCACGACCCGGTAATCGACGCTGAAGGAGATCCAGCGGGGTACGTCTTCAGGCATCGTCACGGTAATGAGCCGGAAGACTCCGTAGCCCAGAATCGTGCCGACGATTCCCCCGGCCGTGGCGAGGACCAGGCTCTCGGTGAGGAGCTGGCGGACGATTCTGCACCGGCCGGCCCCCAACGCCACCCGAATCCCCATCTCCCTTCCCCGCGCCAGGGACCGGGCCAGCATCAGCCCGGCGATGTCCGCACACGCGATGACGAGGACGAGGACCACAGCTCCCAGCAGTGCCAGGAAGCCGAGACGGAACTCACCCAGAACGCGCTCGATGACCGGCTCCACCGTGGGAAAAGTGATCTCGTTCACCTCCCGGGTCTCGATCCGGTTCTTGTGGATGCGCTCGAGGTCCTGTTGAGCCTGCTCGACGGTGACACCCGGTCTGAGCCTGCCCACGCCCGTGAGGTACCAGCTATAGGGGTTCGCTTCCACGTCGAGCCGGAGCGGCGTCCAGACGTCGGCCTCGGCCACGAAGATGGCCTCCTCGGGGAGGACGCCGATGACCTCGTACGTCTCCCCGTCCAGCCTCAGCGTGGTGCCGACCATCTCCGGGTCTCCGCCGAAGCGGTCGTGCCAGAGGTCGTGACCCAGAAGGACGACATTTGGAGCGCCGGGCACGTCATCCTCCGGGTTGATGTCCCTCCCCACCAGCGGTCGGATCCCCAATACCTCCGCCATGTCGTGGGTGACGGTCGCTCCCCCGACCCTCTCCGCCACGCCCTCGAGAGACAGGTTGAAGGCGTTTCCGCCCCACACCGCCATCCCCTCGAAGGTGGAGTTCTCCTCCCGCCACGAATGGAAGTCGGTGTAGTTGTTGCCGGTGTACTCCAGCTCCCAGCGGGGAGCCCGCTCGTCGAAGTTCACCAGCCTTTCCGATTCGGGGAACGGCAGAGGACGGAGGAAGAGCCCGTTGAAGAGACTGAAGATGGCCGTGTTGGTGGCGATTCCCAGCCCCAGCATCCCTATGACGATGACCGTGTAGCCCGGCTGTTTCAGGAGCGTTCGAAGGGCGAAGCGGATGTCCTGGAGGAGAATGGACATGTCTGGCCTCTCGGAGGTGGCTTGTTCCCGGTGCACGAGGGGGGCTCCCCACGCACATGCCGATCCGCTGGCCCCACCGGACAGGTTATCGGATCGGATGTCCTGACCACGAATCGGGATCCTGAGAGATCCGACGGGAGAATGGCCCGGAAGGTTTCCGCACGGAGGTCATTCCGCCTGGAGCGCAACCATGGGAGCCACCCGCACGGTCCTCCGGGAGGGACGAGGGTGGCCACAACCGCCTCAGACAGAATTCCCCCTTCGAGGTCGGTATGTCGGCTCTCGGCTCCTTCCGTCCCGGACCCCCCGCCGCGCCCGCTACCGGTTCCTCAGGAGGAGTCGATCTCTCGTGCCCCGGCTGGCAAGGAAGATGTCCTCCAGGCCATCCCCGTTGAAGTCGCCATACTCCAGGTCGAATCCGGTTCCCGTCACTCCCTCTCCGAACACCTGCTCCGTGGCAACGGAGAATCGCCCGCTCCCGTCATTCAGGTAGGCCCGATACGGACTGTCAGCAATGCGGCGCTGGCTCAGATCCACATCCGAATTCCCCGTAAGAATATCGAGGTCCCCGTCTCCGTCCACATCACGGAAGTCGCCATCGAAGGAGGACGCGCTGTCCGGGGGAAGACGGGCGTCGGTCTCGTCGGTGTAATAACCCCGGCCGTCGTTGATGAGGAGACGGTTCCGAACGTCGGCGCCAGCCACGAAGGCCCCCACGTTTGCGAAGAGAATGTCCAGATCCCCGTCCCCATCCACGTCGCCGAAATCGGCCTCCCGGGTCTCTTCCGGGGTATCTCTCAGGGGAATCCGGTCCCGGGACTCGTCGGTGAAGTGGGCGGTCCCGTCGTTGATGTAGAGGCCGTTGGGCCCTTCGTTCCCCACGACGAGGTCCGGATCTCCGTCCCCATCCACATCCCCCAACTCCAGATCCTGGGTCACATCCTCCGACACGGGCAGTCGCGCGGTCGTCTCGTCCAGGAAGCCACCAGCGCCATCGTTGATGAGGAGGGCATCCTGGCCGTTGTTGGCCAGGAGAAGGTCCGGGTGGCCATCTCCGTTCAGATCGGCGACTACGAGGCCGTTGGTGGTTCCCGTTACGGGAATCCTGGCGCTCTCATCGGTAAACCCCCCGGCGTCATCGTTGACATACAGCTCGTTGACCTGGTCATCCTCGCTGACGATGACGATGTCCAGATCCCCGTCCCCGTCGAAGTCTGCGATCCCCACGTCTTCACTGTCGTGCTCCGTCCGGGGAAGTCGGTGGCTTCCATCGGAGAAGCGGCCCTTTCCGTCGTTCACGAGGAGGATGTTGGGTCGGAACTCGTTTGCGATGACGATGTCCAGGTCCCCGTCGCCATCCACGTCGCCGACCCCAGCATCCATGCTCAGTCCCTCCAGGATGCCCGAGGGGAGATGTGTTCCGGTGACGTCCAAGAATAGAGGTGCCGTGGCTTGGGCCTCGGGTTCAGCCTCGGCCCCATTCTCCGACGACGCTCCCTGACAACCCGACGACACAAGGGGAGCGGAAAGCGCCAGGGCCAGGACGGCCATCCGAACCCAGCCGGCCTCCGGCTCCTGGCATCCGCCTCCTCTCCACAATGTACCTCTGACAGCGCAGACCCCCGCCCGAGTTCTCCTCTTGGGATTCAGGCGAACTCTCTCCTGGGCCTCTTCCCCCTTTCCGGACATTCCGCCCCTCCATTCCGTTCTTGGCCTCTTCGTTTCGCTAGGCGATCATTCGAGGCTCCCTCTCCTTCCACGTTCGCGGAGTGGGCATTCTGGATGGAGCCGGTCGGCAACGGGCCCTACCGGCATGTCCGCACCGTGCCGTCGACCCTGGTCGAGCTGGAGGCGAACGACCGGTACTACCGGGGGCGCCCCGGCATCGAACGAATACGACTCAAGCTCGGCGGGCAGGCCACGCTGGAGCTGCTGAGCGGGGAGATCGACGGAGCGCCCTGGCTGCCGTCGCCCGAAGCTTCCCGTCTGGCGGAAGATCCGCGTTTCGAAGTGTACTTCGCGTTCGACCCTCACCAGGTCGTGGCGCTGTACTGGAACCACCGCCATCCAGCCCTGGCCGACCCTGCGGTGCGGCGGGCGCTCACTCTGGCCATCGATCGTCGCCTGCTCATCCAGGTGCTGGACCTCCCCACCACAACGCCGGTTCTCGACGTGCCGCCCGCTCGTGGGCCGGAGCCGGCTGACACCGAAGGACCCGCGGAACGCTACGGTCAGCCTCTCGGCTTCGATCCGGACGCAGCGCGTGAGCTGTTGGACAGCGCAGGCTGGCGGGCCACGGACGGTGGGGTCCGGAGAAGAGGTGGCGAGGAACTGACGATATCCCTGTTCGTGTTCGACCAGACCGAGCCCATCGGCGTTTTCGTGCAGGAACAGCTCCGCGAGGTCGGCGTGAGCGTGAGGGTCCTGCAGTTGGATGGCAACGTGGTGATCGACCGGATGCGGGCCGGCGAGTTCGACGCGGCCGTTCACGCGTTCCTGACGCATTTCGCCTCGGAGGATGTGCAGGGAATCCTCGGACTCTACGGACCCGGGTCACCAATCGGATACCACAACCCTCGCGTCATGGATCTGCTCGAGCGCGCCGCACTGACGAACGACCTCGAAGTGATCGACGGGATCTACCGGGGCCTGGCTCCGATTCTCGAAGCCGAGCTACCGGTCACAACCTTGCACCCGATCGTATGGAACTGGGTCGTGCACACCAGAGTGCGCGGCCTGATGAATCGGAGGCGGTTGTTCTGCCCACTGTGGTCCAGCGACGGGCTGTGGATCGAGGAGGAGGAACCCGCGGGGGAGGGCGGATGAGCGGTCGTGCGCTGAGGAGGGATCCTCGAAAGCTCAGGGGGGGGCAACGCGTTCCAGTATGGGCCTGGGTGGACTCGAACCACCGACCTCACGCTTATCAGGCGTGCGCTCTAACCACCTGAGCTACAGGCCCCAGGCAACAAAGCTTATCAGAAACCGGTCGGCTGTTCAACCTCCCTGGACCGCACGTCCCAGCGGGAGGGCGGGCCACGGCTCGTAGCTCCTCATGCTTCGCTGTGCCGCGCCGGTCCCGCCCTTTCCTTTGGGGTCAGTCCGGGCGTGCCGGCGCCACGCGTCCGACCACCCGAGACTCGGCACCCTCCCCTCGGGCACCTTCCGCGCATTCCGGGTATTCAGGGAAACGACCCGCCTTCAGCTACGCGCGTCACGCGGTTCCGCAGACCCCTTATCGCCACACACCGGGAGGAGGACGCATATGACTCACCATCATCCCGCTGTCACGCCGATTCACGAACGAGGCTACGCAAATCCCGACGTGCTCGTTTCGACGGAGTGGGTGGCCGCCAACCTGTCCAACCCGGATGTCCGAGTTCTCGAGTCCGACGAGGACATCCTCCTCTACGACACGGGCCACATTCCCGGGGCGCTCAAGATCGACTGGATTCAGGACCTGAACGACCCGGTGACCCGGGACTACCTCCAGCGCGACGCCTTCCAAGCGCTTCTCCGCGAGCTGGGGATCAACGACGGGATGACCGTGGCGTTCTACGGTGACAAGAACAACTGGTGGGCCACCTATGCCCTCTGGGTATTCGAGCTCTTCGGGATTCCCAACCTAAAGATCATGGACGGCGGCCGGGCACGTTGGGAGCAGGAGGGCCGTGAGATGACCGAGGAGGTCCCCACCTATCCACCCGGAAACATCATCGTAGGGCAGCGCGACGACAGCCGGATTCGAGCGTTCCGGGACGACGTCCTGCAGCACATCAGCCGGAGAGGTCAGCTGGTGGACGTTCGAAGCCCGGAGGAGTACCGGGGCGAGCGCTTGCACATGCCCGACTATCCCAACGAGGGAGCTCTCCGAGGCGGGCACATCCCAGGAGCGCGAAACGTTCCCTGGAGTCGCGCCGTCGATCCGGACAGCCACACCTTCCTTGCTGCTGACGAGCTCAGGGCCATCTACCTGGAAGAACAGGGTCTGGCCGCGCAGGAGAAGGTGGTGGCCTATTGCCGGATCGGTGAGCGCTCCTCGCACACCTGGTTCGTACTCACCTACCTGCTGGGGTTCGGGAGCGTCCGGAACTACGATGGTTCCTGGACTGAGTGGGGAAATCTCGTAGGAGTGCCGATCGAAAAGTGATCACCGCCACGGCCGGTACCCTGCGTCCCGCCCTTTGGGACGTGCGCCATGACCGGTCTGGCACACCCCAACAAGGAACCGCCCCGGCTCTCCTGTCGGGGCGGTTCCTCCTCTTCAGTCTGATCGCTGGTGTGCTGGACGCCGTCACTCAGTCCCAGTCGGAGTCCTTGGGTCCCCGATGGGGCTCATCGTCTTCATCCTCTTCCCACTCGTCCCAGTCCTCCTCGTCCAAGTCCTCCTCGTCTTCTTCCTCGTCCAGGTCCTCGTCGTCGTCCTCCCAGTCTTCCTCGTTCTCCCAGTCCTCCTCGTCCTCCTCGTCCTCCTCGTCGAAGGACATGGCCCCCCCACCGATGTCGACCCCCTCGTCGAGCCAATCCAAGCGGTCGTCCATCCTCGAGATCCTCCTGCAAGAGCGGCGTCCGAACGGGTGAGAAAGAGGCCCCAGATGGCCCTTAGCGCCAAGGTACGTTTGGCCTAGGGGTTGTCAAGAGTCTTATCTCGCCTCAGCAAGACACCGTCTTTACGGCCACAGATCGGGTCCTGGGCCCATCCCACTCGGCGAGAAAGACTCCCTGCCATCGTCCCATCACCACTCTCCCCTGGTGCACGATCAGGGTCAGTCCCGGCCCGAACAGACTCGTCTTCACATGTGCGTCGCTATTCCCCTCCATGTGCCGGTAGTAGGCATCCCGCAACGGAACGAGCTCTCGCATCTTTCGCACCATGTCGGTGCCAACGTCGGGATCGGCGTTCTCGTTCACCGTCAGCGAGCACGTCGTGTGCATGGCCCAGAGGTACACGAGTCCCTCCGTGACCCCCGCCTCGCGGACCGCGTCTGCCACCCTTCCACTGATCTCCACGAGCTCTTCACGCTCGCTCGTGCGAATTCGAAGGATCTTCATGGCTCCCCGGGCTGAAGGTCGATATTCACTCGTCGGCGTTCTCCAGACCCCCACCCCGCTCCGGATCAGGAATCTGGTAGAGAGGTCTCAGTTCCAGCTGAAACGTTACGTGCTCGATTCCCCGCCGGGCCATGCTCCGCCGAATCACCGCCAGGATCTCCGCTTGACTCAGAGGGTCATCGATGATGCCGTGACCGCTCAGGGCCACGAACCCGCTGGTAAGAGTCCACACGTGCAGATCGTGGACGTCGTGCAGTCCGGGTATCGTGCTCAATTCGGACAACAGGTTCTCGACATCCACGTCCCGGGGTGCGGCCTCGAGGAGAACGTCTGTGGCCTCGCGAACGAGCCTCCAGGCGCTCACCAGGATCAGGACTGCGATGAGAATCGAAATGACGGGATCCGCGGGGTGCCAGCCGGTGGACAGGATGATTACACCCGCCAGAATGGTGCCCAATGACCCCAGGAGATCTCCCAGGACATGGAGGTAGGCTCCCCTCAAGTTCAGGTTCTCTCCTGCGTGGCCGCGGAGCAAGAGGGCGCCCACGAGATTGACGAGGAGTCCCAGGAAAGCGACACCCAACATGAGCGGGGCATCGACCTCCCGCGTGGACAGGATACGCTGGTAGGCTTCCCGCAGGATGAAGATGGCGATTACGAGAAGCGCCGCTCCGTTCACCAGCGCCGCCAGGACCTCCAGCCGCACGTATCCATAGGTCTTCGCCGGACTCGGCGGACGCATGGCCAGGCGCATGGCAAAGAGTGCCAGAGCCAGAGCGGCGGTGTCGGTGAACATGTGGCCGGCGTCCGCCAGCAGGGCGAGAGAGTTCGAAAGGACCCCTCCGACCACTTCCGCCACCATGAAGACCGCCGTGATGACCAGGACGAGGCTCAGCCGGCTCCGTTCCGCTCCCCGCGTGATCATCCCGTGACCCACTTCGGCCCCGTGAGCATGGGCGCGCCCACCCGAGCCGGCGGGGGATTGCCCGGTCTCATCGTTGCCGCGGCTCGATGGGCCCAATGAACTTCCCCTTTCTCTCTGCGCGAGGACCCGGCAGATTGAGGGTGTGGATGCGGTGGCGCCGCTCTCAAAGGGCGCAGGCCCGCGCGCAGGTTCACCGGGGCGAAACTAAGCGCGCACCCGTACACACGAAAACCACCATGACACCCTTTCAGGAACGAGTGTATCGAGTCGTCTCGGCTATCCCCAGCGGCACCATCGCCAGTTACGGGGGGGTAGCAGCGCTCCTCGGACAGCCGCGGGCTGCACGAGCCGTGGGGAGCGCCCTGTGTGATCTTCCGGAGGAGAGCGACGTGCCCTGGTGGCGGGTCGTCAATCGCGACGGAGAGATCTCCATCTCCTGCATTCATCACGGACCCCGGCTGCAGCGGGTGCTACTGGAGTCGGAGGGAGTCGAGTTCGACGAGTCGGGTCGGATCTCCTGGGAAAGGTTCGGGTGGGATGGTGTAGAGTTCTCTGCGGAGCAACCGGCAGAACCGTAAGGATCTCTGGAATGCGAAGAGCCCTGCTTGCCCTCCTTCCCCTCGTCACCCTGGCTGCCTGCGACAAGCCCCGGGCCTGGGGAGACGTCACCAGCATCATCGTGGCAGCGTCCGACGAGCTCTGGGCGGAGATTCAGGACTCCGTCTACGCCGCCGTGGAGCCCCGGATCTTCACCGTCCGGAACGAGCGAACATTCAACGTGACACAGCAGGACCCTCTCAGACCCGACTGGGAGAATCTGCAGAGGTTCGCTCAGGTTCTGGCCATCGGATCGCCCGGCGATGTCTGGGTGGCTGAAGCGCTCGCCGGGGCGGAGGGCCGTGACGCGGCACCGTCGCCGGAGCTCCTCCAGGTCGAGGACGTGTGGTCGCACGGCCAGCGAGTCACGGTCCTCGTCCTGCCCGAGGGCGGCGGCGCGGCCGACGTGTATCCCCTCCTGCAGTCCCTGCACGACCTGCTGGACAGACAGTATCGGGCGTACGTCGAGGCCCGGATGTTCATGACCGGCCGGGATACCGCTCTTGCCTCCGCCCTGTTGGCCGAGGCAGGCTTCTCCGTGCTGGTTCCCGATGTCTACGAGAGCGAACAGAGAGACGAGGTCTACATCTTCCGGAATGACAACCCCGATCCTTCGGAGCTCATCCGGCAGGTCGCCGTCACCTGGCAGAGTCCCCTCGTGGCCGAGATGGGGCAGGACGAGGTCCTCGCCTGGAGAGCCCGCGTGGTCTCGGAGAACTACAATCACGACCAGATCCCGCGCCTCGATCTTGCCGTCGCGGACACGCTTCTCCTGGACAGTCGGAAGGTATTCCAACTGCAGGCCATCTGGGAGAACCCGGCGGACCTTGGCTGGCCTGCTGCCGGACCCTTCATCCTCCGCACGTTTACGTGTCCCGAGCACACCCGCCTCTATCTCCTCGACGCCTGGCTCTACGCCCCAGGAAAACAGAAGTACGAATACATGCTGCAGCTCGAGACGATTCTGGATTCCTTCCGCTGCTCCTGATTCACGAAGCTTGAAGGGCCTTCCCGGGGTTGCTGACGCACCAGGCGGCTGCCGTATCGCCTGAAATCCACGTCTCCACCAGAAGGGAGCTCGAGGCCGATTGCCCCTGCTCGGCGCCTGTCATACAATTGGAGGTCCCACCGTGTGGGACGCTGGCTCCGGACTCCGAACTCCAACGTCAAGCGGCTCGACCCAGGTGTCCTTCGTCCACCTCCACACCCATTCGGAGTACTCTCTCCTCGACGGAGCGAACCGCATCTCGGACCTGGTCCGGAAGGCCAAGGAGTTCGAGATGCCCGCCCTTGCGCTCACCGACCACGGTTGCCTTTTCGGCGCCTGGCTGTTCCAGAAGATGGCCAAGTCTGAGGGTCTCAAGCCGATCATCGGGATGGAGGCGTATGTCGCCCCGGGCGACCGAAGAGATCGGAGCCGGGCGGGCCACGGCGAGAGGGCCTACTTCCACCTGATCCTTTTGGCACGGGATCCGGAAGGGTACCGGAATCTGGTGAAGCTCTCCTCGATCGGGTACCTCGAGGGCTTCTACCACCGGCCCCGACTGGACCGGGAGGTTCTCACCCGCTATTCGGAGGGCCTCATCGTCTCGTCCGCGTGCATGGCCGGCGAGGTGGCCCGACACCTTGCGGCCGGTAATCACGAAGGTGCGCGGGAGACCGCCACGTGGTACGCCGACACGTTCAGGGACCGGTACTACCTGGAGGTCCAGGCTCACGATTCAGAGGGACAAGCCGAGCTCAACGTCAAGGTGCTCTCACTGGCTGAGGAGCTCGGCATTCCGGTGATCGCCACCAACGATTCCCATTTCCTGCGGCGCTCTGACCACGAGGCTCACGACATCCTGTTGTGCATCGGGCTCGGAAAGGACCAGGATGACCCCGCCCGCATGCGCTACGACCAGGGTCTGTACTTCAAGAGCGCCCGCGAGATCGCCGAGCATTTCCCTGAACACCCGGAGGTCCTGGAGAACACCCTCAAGATTGCCGACGGGGTGGACCTCTCCTTCGGGAAGACCTATCACCTGCCTGAGTTCCCTCTTCCGGCCGACCACACCGACCCGAATGGGTACCTGGTCCATGTCGCCACGGAGGGTGCCCAGGAACGATATGGCTCTCCCTTGCCCGAGGCTGTCAGCGAGCGCCTCGACTACGAGCTGGGCGTCATCGTCGAGACCGGCTATGCGGGCTACTTCCTGATCACCTGGGACTTCATCAAGTGGGCTAAGGAGAGCGGCATCCCCGTGGGCCCGGGGCGGGGTTCGGCGGCCGGATCTCTGGTTGCGTATAGCCTGGGCATCACGAATCTGGATCCCATCGAATTCGATCTCCTCTTCGAGCGGTTCCTCAACCCCGAGCGGATATCGATGCCGGATATCGACATCGACTTCTGCTACGAGGGCCGGGGAGAGGTCATCGACTACGTCCGGCGGAAGTACGGCCGGGATGCGGTGGGCCAGATCATCACCTTCGGAACCATGAAGAGTCGGGCCGTGATTCGCGATGTGGGCCGGACCCTCGGCTTCGAGCCGGCCGAGACCGACAGGATCGCGAAGACGATCCCGAACGCGCCGGGGCAGAGCTTCACCGTTCAGGGGGCGCTGGAGCAGATCAAGGAAGTCCGGGATCTCTACGGCCTGGATGACCGCCACCGGCAGCTCTTCGACTATTCGATGACGCTCGAAGGTCTGGCCCGGCATGCGTCCATTCACGCCGCCGGGGTCGTCATCGCCCCCGGACCGCTGGACGACTATGTCCCGGTGTGTATCCAGCCAGGAAAGGGGAACGGTAGGGGTGGGGAGGAGGAGGCAGCGGTCGTGACTCAATACGACATGAACTGCCTCGAGGACGCCGGGATGCTCAAGATGGACTTCCTGGGCCTCAAGACCCTCACGGTCATCGCTGACGCGGTTCGAATGGTCCGGGAGCGTCACGGCGAGTTGAAGGACCCGACGTCGGGGGAAAGCCACGAGAGCATCTACGACGTCCCGCTGGATGACCCCGAGGTCTACCGGATGCTCGCTGGAGGAGGGACGGCCGGGATCTTCCAGTTCGAGTCGTCTCTGGCCAACGACAAGCTTCGGGCCATGCGCTGTGACCGTTTCGACGATCTCATCGCGACCAACGCCCTGATCCGTCCCGGTCCTCTCGACTCGGGCATGGCTGAAGTGTACGTACGGCGGAAGCTCGGGAAGGAGCAGGTCCGCTATCCCCACCGCGATCTGGAGAAGGTCCTGGAGCCCACCTACGGGGTGATCGTCTACCAGGAACAGGTGATGCGCATCGCCAACATCCTGGCGGGCTACACCCTCGGTGAAGCCGACGTCCTGAGGAAGGCGGTCGGAAAGAAAATCCCGGAGCTGATTCAGAAGGAGTTGGGGAAGTTCGTGCGGCGGGCCATCGAGCGTGGGGTGGATCGCCGCACCGCCGAAGATCTCGCGAACCAGATCGAGACGTTCGGGAGGTACGGCTTCAACAAGAGCCACTCCGCCGCGTACTCCTTGATTTCGTACCATACCGCATGGCTCAAGACCCACTACCCGGCTGAGTTCATGGCGGCGCTTCTTTCGTCCGTCCTGGACAAGACCGACGACGTGGTGAAGTACATCGGCGAGTGCAGGGATCTGCCCCGATACATTCCGGGGCTCGAGGATGGGGTCGAGGTCCTGCCGCCGGACGTGAACGAGTCTGGCTGGAAGTTCACGGTGACCGAGCAGGAGAAGATCCGGTTCGGTCTCGGAGCGGTGCGAGGGGTGGGCGCGTCCGCGGTCCGGTCCGTAATTGGAGCCCGAGAGGAGGGAGGTTCCTTCACCTCGCTGTTCGATTTCCTGGAGCGGGTCGACATTCGCGCGCTCAACAAAAGGGCCGCAGAGGCCCTCATCGCGGCTGGCGCCCTCGATGCGTTCGGGCATCGGGCCCAGCTCCTCGCCGGCCTCGATACCGCGTACTCCGAGGTGCAGGCTCGTCAGGCCGAACGTGACGCCGGGCAGGCATCACTTTTCGGGGGGGCGGACGCTCCGCTCGAGCGGTCGGACCCGGAGTTGCCCAACGTGCCGGAATGGACCGAAGCCGAACGCCTCGCCCGGGAGAAGGAGGCCCTGGGGTTCTTCATCTCGGGTCACCCTCTGGAGCGATATCGTGAGGTGGTTCGGGCCTTCGAGCCTGTGTCTTCCGCGACCCTGAAGCAGTATTCGGGCCAGTCGGTGGAGTTGCCGTGCGTTGTCACCCAGATCGCCCGGCAGATCTCCCGACGGGACAGCTCCGAATGGGGCAAGATCACGGTGGAGGACTTCGCGGGCACGGCCACGGTGCTGGCCTTCAGGGACGGTTGGCAGAATCACAAGGACATTCTTCGGCAGGATGCCGTGATCCTGATTCGGGGCAAGGTGTCGGGTCGTGAACGGGACGAGGAGGAGCCGCCCATTTTCCTCGATTCCGCAGAGCTCCTGGAGGCGGTTCCGGCAAGTGGCCAACTGGCCGTGCAGATCCAACTGGAGGAGGGAGCGGACCTTGCGGACGACTCCTTCTCAAAGGCCAGAGAAGTTCTCGCCCGGCACCCTGGGACTGCACCCGTGGAACTCAAGCTGCAAAGTGAGAACGGCGGGCTCTCGCACGTGCTTCGGTCGCGGACGCTCAGAACCGATGCCGCAAGAGATACGCTTAGGGAGCTCCAGAAGGTGTTCGGCACGAGGAGAGTCCGACTCATACGGATATGAGGGAGTTCCGCAGCGCCCCGGTCCCGGTGCCGTCTGCCCTATCATGGCGGCTCATGAAGGCCGCCCCACGACTTCACCCCGTCTCAAGCGGCCACACTCCCGGCGCGAACCGCGCGCCACACGGAGATTCCCATGCCTGACATTACCGTACCCGCAGACGCGGTCTTCCCCATCCTGCGGGAGAACATTCTGGTCGACGGCTTTCATATCGTCATCGATCTGGAGCATTCGCATGGCTCCGTGATCGTCGATGCGTTGGACGGGAAGGAATACCTAGATTGTTACGGGTTCTTCGCGACCCAGCCGCTGGGCCACAACCACCCCAAGCTTGCCGACGCCGGCTTCAGGCGCTCGCTCATGACGGCGGCGCTTGCCAACCCCGCCAATAGCGACGTGTATTCGCCCGAGTTCGCAGCCTTCGTGAAGACGTTCCGGGACCTCGCGGTCCCCCATGCGTTCCGCTACCTCTTCTTCATCGCCGGCGGGGCCATGGCCGTCGAGAACGCCATGAAGGCCGCATTCGACTGGAAGGCCCAGAAGAACCAAGACCGGGGCGTCGAGGGCAGCGCCGACAAGATCCTCCACTTCCGGGACGCGTTTCACGGTCGAAGCGGATACACCCTCTCCGTGACGAACACGGATCCCACCAAGACCGCCCGCTTCCCCAAGTTCCGCTGGCCTCGCATCTCCAATCCGGCGATCGACTTCCCCCTGGATACGGCTTCGGTGGAGGCCAGGGAGCAGCAGGCATACGAAGAGATCGAGGAAGCGTTCAGCCAGGATCCGCACGGGATCGCCGCCATCCTCATCGAGCCCGTCCAGTGCGAGGGAGGAGACAAGCACTTCCGTCCCCATTTTCTTCAACGCCTTCGGGAATTCGCGGACGAGTATGAAGCCCTTCTTCTCTTCGACGAGGTTCAGACGGGACTGGGAGCGACCGGTAAGATGTGGGCATTCCAGCATTTCAACGTCACGCCCGACATCGTGGCCTTCGGGAAGAAGACCCAGGTGTGCGGAATCATGAGCACCCGGAGAATCGACGAGGTGGAGGGGAACGTCTTCCACGTTTCGTCGCGCATCAATTCGACCTGGGGAGGCAACCTCGTGGACATGGTCCGGTGTGCCCGGTTCCTCCAGATCATTCACGAAGACCGACTCGAGGAGAACGCCGCCCGGGTTGGGAAGGCATTCCTGGAAGGGCTGCTCCAGCTCCAGAGCGAGTTTCCGACCATCACCAACGCTCGCGGTATCGGACTCCTTCTGGCCTTCGACATGCCGGACACTGCTTCCCGCAACCAGCTGAGACAGCGCTGTTGGGACCTCGGTCTGGCCACCCTTCAGTGCGGCCCGCGCTCACTGCGCTTTCGTCCTCCCCTGATCTTCACCGAACAGGATGTCGAGCGGGCCCTCGGTTTGCTCCGCCAGGCCCTGAGATCCCCCTAGAAGACCTCGGTCGCGACCATGGCCTTGATTCACCTCTTCAGAGCACCAGGCATCCCGGCAGGACGACGGCGAGCCCTGCTCGGTCGGGTCCGTGACCGGGTGTCGTCCAGCATTCACGGGCTTCGCACGGAATACTGCTTCAATATCGACGTGGCGGAGCCACTGACGCAGGACGAGCTCCAGATCCTGACGTGGCTCCTCGCCGAGACCTTCGAGCCGGATGGATTCGGCCCCGCCAGCCTTCTGGACGGAGGGGGCAGCCTCATCGAAGTGGGACCCAGGATGAACTTCACCACCGCGTGGTCGACGAACGCCGTATCGGTGTGCCACGCTTGCGGTCTCGCGAAAGTCCGGCGCATCGAGCGTTCCCGCCGGTATCTGCTGAGGGTGGAGGGACGCCTTACGGACGAGGAAGTCTCGGCCTTTATCAACGAGGTCCACGACCGGATGACGGAATGCCCGTATCCGGAGCCCCTGACGTCCTTCGAGACCGGAGTCCTGCCTGAGACGTCCATCGAGATCCCCGTCCTCCAGGACGGCAGGAGAGCTCTGGAGCGGGTAAACCAGGACATGGGGCTGGCCTTCGATGACTGGGACCTCGACTACTACACTGACCTGTTCGCCAATCGGATCGGTCGCAACCCGACAAACGTCGAGTGCTTCGACATCGCACAGTCCAATAGCGAGCATTCCCGCCACTGGTTCTTCAGAGGTCGACTCGTCATCGACGGCGAAGAAATGCCGGGCAATCTGTTCTCCGTGGTCCAGGACCCCCTGTCGCGAGCTCCCCGCAACAGCGTCGTCGCCTTCCGCGACAA
Organism: Gemmatimonadota bacterium; assembly: GCA_039586555.1. Taxonomy (GTDB): domain Bacteria; phylum Gemmatimonadota; class Gemmatimonadetes; order Longimicrobiales; family Gaopeijiaceae; genus JBDHKE01. The sequence goes on from JBDHKE010000023.1 coordinate 28,864, forward strand.
CTCCAGCGCCATTCTCGGCTATCCGATCCGCACGATTGTCCCGGTGCGTCCCGGGGAGCCCTCGCCGTTCCATCTCTCGGAGCTGCACTACCACGTCACCTTCACCGCCGAGACCCATAATTTCCCCTCCGGCGTCGCCCCCTTCCCGGGCGCGGAGACCGGAACGGGCGGACGCATCCGGGACGTGCACGCCACCGGTACGGGCTCGCTCGTCGTGGCCGGCACCGCCGCCTACTGCGTCGGCAACCTGCGCATTCCCGGCTATTCACTGCCCTGGGAAGACCCGGAATTCACCTACCCGGAGAACCTGGCCTCACCTGTCCAGATCGAGATCGAGGCCAGCGACGGAGCCTCGGACTACGGAAACAAGTTCGGCGAGCCCGTCATCCTGGGCTTCACGCGCTCCTTCGGCCAGCGGCTGCCCAGCGGCGAGCGCCGGGAGTGGATCAAGCCGATAATGTTCAGCGGCGGCATCGGCCAGATGGACAGCCGGCACACCGAGAAGGGCAGCCCCGACGTGGGAATGTGTGTGGTCAAGATCGGCGGGCCCGCCTACCGCATCGGCATGGGGGGTGGTGCGGCGTCCAGCATGGTGCAGGGAGAGAACGTGGCCGAGCTTGACTTCAACGCGGTCCAGCGCGGCGACGCCGAGATGGAACAGAAGGTCAATCGCGTGATTCGTTCGTGCGTCGAGCTGGGAGAGCAGAATCCCATCATTAGCATCCACGATCAGGGAGCGGGAGGGAACTGTAACGTCCTCAAAGAGATCGTGGAGCCTGCTGGAGCGCGGATCGAGGTCCGAAAGATCCCTGTCGGGGACGACACCCTTTCGGTGCTCGAGATCTGGGGCGCAGAGTACCAGGAACAGGATGCTCTTCTCCTCCATCCTGAAGCCGCCGACCTGTTCCGCTCTCTCGCCGCGCGAGAGAAGGTGCCCGTGGCGTTCGTGGGGAGAATCACCGGGGATGGCCGAATCGTCCTGTACGACGAGACCGACGACTCCACTCCCGTGAACCTGGATCTGGACACCGTCCTGGGCGAGATGCCGCAGAAGACGTTCGAGCTCCAGCGAATTCCGCCGACCCTTCGCCCGCTGAGCCTTCCCGCGGATCTCTCCGTGGAGACGGCGCTGGACCGCGTGCTCCGTCTCCTCTCGGTGGGGTCCAAGCGGTTTCTGACCACGAAGGTGGATCGGGCCGTCACCGGCCTGGTAGCCCGTCAGCAGTGCGCGGGACCTCTCCAGCTCACAGTCTCCAACGTAGCGGTCATCGCCCAGAGTCACTTCGGAGCCACGGGCGCCGCAACGTCCATCGGCGAGCAGCCCATCAAGGGATTGATGAACCCGTGCGCCATGGCCCGCATGAGCGTGGGGGAGGCCTTGACGAACCTGGTATGGGCCAAGGTGAGCGCACTGGAGGACGTGAAGTGCTCCGCGAACTGGATGTGGGCGGCGAAGCTTCCTGGGGAGGGCGCCGCTCTCCACGATGCGGCCCTGGCAATGCGGGACCTCATGGTCACCCTGGGGATCGCGGTAGACGGCGGCAAGGACAGCCTCTCCATGGCGGCCTACGCGCCCGCCGGTGGTGGAGCCGAGGAGACCGTGAAGGCTCCGGGCACCCTCGTCATCTCCACGTACGTCACCTGCCCCGACATCACCCGTGTAGTGACCCCGGACCTGGAGCTACCGGGACGGGGCCGTCTTCTGTACGTGGACCTCGGTAGCGGGAAGTACCGCCTCGGGGGCTCAGCGCTGGCCCAGGTGTACGGCCAGATCGGAGACCAGCCGCCGGATCTCGAAGACCCGGAGCTACTGAAGCGCGCATTCCGGGTCGTCCAGACCCTGATCGATGCGGGACAGATCACGGCCGGACACGACCGGAGCGACGGGGGTCTCGTTACCACACTCCTCGAGATGGCCTTCGCCGGGAACTGCGGGATCGACGTCCAGCTTGACGGCTCAGTTCGTGGTCCGATTCCGCTCCTGTTCTCCGAGGAGCTCGGCCTCGTTCTCGAGGTCCAACCCGAAGACGAGCCCGGGGTCTTGGAGGCCTTCGAAAGTGAGGACGTGCCCTGTTTGCCCATCGGAGTGGTCCGGTCGGACCCGTTGGTCCGAGTGCAGGTGGGGAGCCAGGTGGTCCTCGAGGAAGACGTGAGGGATCTCAGGGACCTCTGGGAGCAGACCAGCTTCGAGCTCGATCGTCTCCAGGCGAATCCCGAGTGTGTCACTCAGGAACGGACCGGTCTTCGATACCGCACCGGCCCGACATTCGTGGTCCCCTTCGCTCCTTCCCTCACTGCCCCCGCTCTTCTGGAAGCGCAGACAAAGCCCAGGGTCGCCATAGTCCGGGAGGAGGGCAGCAACGGAGACCGGGAAATGGCCTCCGCGTTCTTCGCCGCGGGCTTCGAGCCATGGGACGTGGCCATGTCCGACCTGCAGACGGGACGCGTCGATCTGACCAGCTTCAGGGGGATGGCCTTCGTGGGAGGCTTCAGCTACGCCGACGTGCTGGATTCGGCCAAGGGTTGGGCCGGGGCCATTCGGCTGAACCCCTCCATCTGGCAACAGTTCGAGGAATTCCACGCCCGACCGGACACGTTCAGCCTGGGAGTGTGCAACGGCTGCCAGCTGTTGGCTCTGCTCGGCTGGGTCCCCTGGCGCGGAATCACGGACGAGATGCAGCCTCGCTTCATTCACAATGCATCGGGCCGCTTCGAGTCTCGCTTCGCCAGCGTGGCGATCCAGAAGAGCCCGTCCATCATGCTCGAGGGCATGGAAGGGGCCACTCTGGGAATCTGGGTCCAGCACGGAGAGGGGCGAGCGTATTTCCCGGAACGGTCGATGCTGGATCGGGTCCTGGACGAGGGATTGGCCCCGATCCGCTACGTGGACGATGACGGCCGAATCACCGAGGCTTACCCCTTCAACCCGAACGGCTCCCCTGCCGGTGTCGCCGCTCTCTGTTCCCGGGACGGCCGTCACCTCGCTCTGATGCCGCACCCCGAGCGCACCTTCCGGAAATGGCAGTGGGGCTGGATGCCGGAGGGCCTGCGGCGCACCCTGAACGCTTCGCCCTGGCTTCGAATGTTCCAGAACGCCCGGACCTGGTGCGATCAGGTGAGTCCAACGCCGCGCCGGAGCTGAGCACCCTCCATATCGAGACCCTTCCTAGGGCAGCGTGGCAGCCCGAAGACGTGGCAAGGGGACGTCAGGTACCGAGCGACCCAGCCGGACTATTTCTCACCGTAGTTCAGAATGACCTTGGTCAGGCCATCTTTCTCCACCGCCACCACGATCACGGTTCGCTCATCGTCGTGTGCGCGCCCCCAGACCGCTCCCTGCTGCTCGCGTGAACCCTCCGAGTAGCGTTCACTGCGGATGTCAAAGCCCTCCTCGTCCAGCCACTCGCTGTAGAACTCCATGACCTCGGCCGGCGAGGCACGGGTTTCCCAGGAGACGGCACCCAGGAATCCGTCTTCCGTCTTCGCGGAGTAGACAGGACGGGGGCGCTCGAGCTCCCGGAAGATGGGAATCGTCCGGGGGATCATCTCCGCATCGCGTCCCGCGCCTAGCCGCAACTCCCCCTCATCGGTCCGAATAATCAGCCGTCCTCCCTCCTCGTCCCCCTCCAGATCCAGGGACAGCTTCCCCTCGTCCGTGCGGACCACCAGGGACCCGTCGAAGTCCACCGAGGTCTCGCCCTCAGCGGGTCGGGACGGGTTCAGCGCTCCCTCGAGGATGTCCTCGAAATCCACGGTGGTGACACGCTGGGTGTGACGATTCCGGACGGTCACGGTCCGCGCGTCGTCGTCGCTGGCCACCAGTTCCACAGCCGGATCCAGCTCCGCCAGGATCTCTGCCGCCGAGCGGGCTGGGTTCAAGTCGAACTCCTGGACGAATTCCTTGGCCCGGTGGACCATGAAAACCGCACCAGCGCCAATTGCGACCATGCCCAGAAGCATCATCGCACCCAGTACGATCGCCACCCACGCAAGAGGATGAAGGCCCTTGCGTGGCCGGCCGGCCGCCGCTCGCTCGTATTCGTCGTATTCGCGCATGCCCCGCTCCTCTCGTTCTTCATCGCACGTGGGCGGCGGTCCCGTGTCCAGGGACCGCTCCACCAGCACAATACGAGAGATGCGGCGGAATTGTTTAGGCCGTCCCGCCGGCCGGCAACGGGATCCGGTCAGGCCGGAATGAACCCCACGATCCTGAGAGGCCCACCGCTGCCACCGGCGATCTTCATTGGAAGGGCCACCACAAAACTACCGGTCTCGGGAAGAGCCTCCAGGTTCGCCACGTTCTCGAAACCGGGCACATCCTGCCGATAGAGAATCTGATGGGTCTCGAATGTGGCAGACTGGCCGTAATCGATGCTGGGAGTGTCGATGCCGATTGCGGCGATCTTCCGCTCCTGCACCAGCCAGCGGGCGGTCTCGGGATGGATGCCCGGGAAGTGGAGCTCCGGGACCGCTTCCGGGCCCTTCCTGTCGGTGCCCAGGTATGCCATCGCATCTGGCCAGCGGGATCCCCACCCCGTACGAATCAGGAGGATGGTTCCATCCTCGAGGGGCCCGTGCCGGCCCTCCCAAGCCAGGAGGTCTTCCACACTCACCTGGTAATCGGCTGACACCTTTTCGCTCACGTCCACCACCGCCGCGGGGCCTATCAGACGATCCAACGACACCTCCTCCGCTGTCTGTCTCCCTTCAGCGAAGTGGATGGGAGCATCCAGATGGGTGCCCCCATGCTCCGCCTGCGAGAAGTTGAACGCAGAGTAGAAGTAGCCTCCCTCGGCGGGGCCGTAGGACACCGTGTCCAGGCGGAATCCGTCCGCTGTGGGCCAATAGACCGTCTCCTCCGAAAAGGCGTACGTCAGATCCACCCACCGGCCGGCCGCTCCTTCGAAGACGGCCCCGTAGTCCACCTGCGTCTGGCATGCGAGAACGAGGAGGGCCGAGGCCAGCGGCGTCGCCCAAAGAACCTTCATGGAAATCCTCCTTTCGAACTCCATGCACGGAGCCGGACGCTAACTGAAAGCTCCGTCGGCAACTAACTCGTCAAGCAACATAGAGGGCGGGGCCGTGGCCATCCAGGCGATAGGCCAATCCGGCTCCACCGATCGGGGGATCGAATCCTTTTGCGCCCTCTTGGGCACCATCACAGTGACCAACGCGTTCCACTTGATACACCTTCCCCGGTTCGAGCCTCGTGCCGAGGACGAAACATCGTCCTGTCCCGGGGAACATTTCAATCTTGAAATACATCTTAGACGTCACACCACCTTACGTCACAGGGAGAAACCATGACCGCGATGACGATCGCCATGGTCGCAGCCATGCTTCAGGCGCCCCAGGCGGATCCGCCCTCCACGGTCGAGATCGTGCGGGAGGAATCGATTCTCGCGGTCATCACCCATAAGGGAGGCCTGGCCGGCGGGCTGGCCCACGATCACCTCATCGCCGCGTCCGAGTACGACGTGCAGCTGGCATTCGACCCGGAACGGCCCCTGGAGACTCGCTTCGAGATGACCGCCCCCAGCCAGCATCTCGTGGTGGACGACCCCGAGTTCAAGGCTCGCTGGTACCCGAGTCTCGAGGCGCTCGGGATTCTCGACGATCCCTTCGGACACCTCTCCGAGGACGATCGTCAGAAGGTCCGCCGCGAGATGCTGGACGACGAGCAGCTCGATGCGGAGAACCATCCGACTCTCTCTGCCCGACTCCTCTTGGTCGAAGAGGTCGATGAACCCGGCGACACCTCCGGTGGAGACGCCGACTTCCCTTACTCGGTGCACCTCGAGCTGACGGTCCGAGGAGCGGCCGTGCAGAAGTCGGTGGCAGCTCGCTACGCCGGAGAGGGAGATGGGCGAGCCATGATCGAGGCGTCAGGTGAGTTCCGGTTCGAAGACTTCGGAATCAAGCCCTATTCCACCTTCCTGGGGGCCATCAAAGTGAAGAACGAATTCCACGTCTACGTGAACCTGAGCCTCCGCTCTTCCAGCAGCGCGACCGATACGGCTGGCGGCTGAACGCCAGGGATCCATCCGAGGCACCGATCGCCAACGTTCCTCGGTGGGCTTCGTCTGGCGAGCGCCCAACGCCCCCCCCTTCCACACCCTGAAAGGATGACGGGATGGTACAGGAATACAGTTCCAGGCGTGACCCAGAACCGGTGGCTCGCTCACGAGCGAGGTGCCTCGCGAAAGCCTCCGACCCGCGGAAGCCCTGCCTGTGCATGTTCGCCTCACTGTTCTTCGCCGCAGTGATGATCGGGCCTCTGTCCGCGCAGCAGCCGGAGCAGCTGGAGTCTGATCGCCCGGAAGCCTGGGCGATGAAGTACTTCACTTCCGTTGCGCTTCTCTCGTCCTTCGGCTCTCCGCAGCCAGTGGATCCATGGGCACTCTCCCTCGGAATCGAGGGAGGTTGGATCCCACGGCTCAGCGAGGACCAGCGCCGGGTCGGGTTCAACGGCCTGAAGACCGAGGACCTCAACAAGACTCCCGTCTTCGGACGGCTCCGTCTTGCCCTGGGGCTTCCCGCTGACTTCTCGGTGGAGTTGGGCTTCGTCCCTCCAATCGAGTTGGACGGCGCACAGCCCACTCTCTTCTCGGCGGCGGTCTCTCGCCCGATCGTGGTGCGGGAAGCGGGCCGAGCAGGCCTTCGAGTCTACGGTCAGGTGGGAGACATCGAAGGGAACTTCACGTGTGAGGAAGCTGGCCAGACCTTCAACCTGGGAGGCCCCGACTTCACCTGCAGCGAGCCGTCCAAGGACCGGACTTCGCAACGTTATGTGGGAGTGGAGCTCAGTGGGGCCCTCCACACCGGTCGCTGGGAGCCGCACCTGGCCATGGCCGCCAACTACATGGACCTGGAATTCGAGGTCAACTCCCGCTACGGGTCGGGAGACGAGCCGATCGTCGACGAAGCCACGCTGGTGGCGGACGGCTGGACATTCTCACTAAGTGCAGGACTCTCCTACCGCGCGACAGAGCGGCTGGACCTGGTCGGCGAGCTCTTCTACTCGCCTCTCGACGTCGTCCGCTCACCTTCGGCGTCCAGCGAGACGGACGGGTTGTTCAACGTTCGGGCACTCGCACGCTGGAGGGTGAATTAGGGAAGGGGCTGGGTCATCCGGGAAGATCGCAGAAGGATCCGCGGACAACGCGAAGGGGTCAAGACAATGAAGCGAGAAGCGAGAAGTGTGTTCACATTGCGTCTGCGTCTGCTCGCTGCCACCTCAGCGGCCTTGCTCTCGGCCTGTGGCGGTGACGGGGGGACCGGTCCGAAAGCGGAGAACGCGGATCCCACCGCTCGGATCTCGGCGTCACTAACGGTGATTCCGGCAGGGGACGACAATCGGACCATCGTCACCCTTGACGGCTCGGGATCCTCCGATCCCGACGGGGATCCGCTGACCTACTCGTGGAGTGCGCCCGGCGGACGATTCGAGAATGGCTCGACGACCGCGGATGCCGTGATCCAGATTTCCTTCTCGGGAATGGCCCCCCAAACGGTCTCGCTGACCGTGAGCGACAGAAGGGGTGGAGCCGCCCAGGCCCAGATCACGATCGAGCTCAGTCAGCCGGCGTCAGATCCATCCTTCTCACGCGAGATCCAGCCCATTTTCGAGCAAAATGGCTGCACCGGATCGAATTGCCACGGTGCCGCGCGTTCCGCGGGCCTCGATCTGCGCGCTGGCTCCTCATACGCCAACCTCGTCAACGTTCAGGCCACCCGCGAGAACGTTGTCCGGGTGATTCCCAGAAACGCGGACGAGAGCTACCTCGTGATCAAGTTGGAGGGCCGGCAATCCGTGGGCGCTCGAATGCCCTTTGGCGGCCAGCCTCTGAGCGCTCAGGAGCTGGTCCTGATCAAGGCGTGGATCAACCAGGGGGCAATGAACAACTGATCGACAGCGAGTGTACCGGCGCAGAAGTCCTGTGGCCATTCGAGCGCCGGTACACCAGGGCCTGCCGGACGCTCTGCCATCTCTGTCTCGACCGAGCTCCAAGCGTGGACCCGATGGTCCGCAGGAGACTGGCGGAATCACCGAGACTTCGCCTAGGTTGGGCTCTCCCCAAACGGGCAAACAGGCGCGCGGAAGAGACCAACCCGGTTGGGGTCCGCGTGTTTCCGGTATCCGGCCCGGCGGTCAACCGAAGGGCTTCCGCCGGCTTCGGAAAGGACGGATCCTTCCGCCTCAACCGAATCGTCGCGACGTCGGGGGTGGCATGGGCAGACCCTTTTCTTTCGCACTGCTTCTCGTCCTGCTGGCCAATCCTGTCTCCTGGGGGACCACAGCGCTCGCCCAGGAGATCGGTCCTTCCAAAGGATCGCTGGTCGTGGTGGGAGGCGGCATGAGGGACCCAGCCATCGTCAAGCGCTTTCTCGACCTGGCCGGCGGGCCTCACGCACCCATCGTCGTGATCCCCACCGCCGATGGGGCGGACGATTACAACCAGTTCTGGAGCGGGCTGCGTCGGTTGCGGGACGCCGGGGCAACGAATCTCACCGTTCTCCACACTTATGACCGCACTGTTGCCAACACCGGGGAGTTTGCCCGGCCCATTCGGGAGGCCAACGGCGTCTGGTTCGGGGGTGGTAGGCAGTGGCGGCTTGCCGACGCGTACATGGACACCAGGGTTCACGAAGAGCTCTGGGCCCTGCTAGCACGCGGAGGAGTGGTCGGCGGGTCCTCGGCGGGCGCGACGATCCAGGGATCCTACCTGGTCCGAGGCGACACCCGGACCAACGAGATCATGATGGGAGACCACGAAGCGGGGTTGGGCTTCCTCAAGAACACCGCCATCGACCAACACCTCCTCCGCCGCAATCGCCAATTCGACCTGATCGAGGTCATCGAAGCCCACCCGGACCTTCTCGGGATCGGGATCGACGAGAACACCGCCATCGTCGTGCGAGCAGACACCTTCGAGGTCATGGGCAGTGGATACGTGGCCATCTACGACCACGAGCGGACGCTGGACTCGGGAGGACGGTTCTACTTCTTGGCCCCGGGAGACCGATTCAATCTGGCGACCCGCGAAGCGTCCCGTGCGACCCGCCGCTCCCAGCCCCTGGATCGAGTGGAGAAAAGGCCCTGGCTGCGGAGGTGACGGGAATCGATACCGGGGGCCCGCATTGCTCGTTACTTTCCGAGGCCCCGGCCACACTCTCGAAGAGGCCCGGCGGTACACCGGGGCGCGGGCGGGGTAGAGTGCACGGCACCGCGCGCGGGTGGTGTCGAAGCCGATCCTTCAAGGTAGGGTCGAGAGGCGAGGTCCACGGAATCCTCGACGAAGGCTGCACCTCCGATGCATGAGTACTCGATCATCCGCGCCCTTCTCGACCGCGTGGAAGACGAGGTGAACTCGCACCGAGCGACGGCCGTGCACCACATCTGGCTTCGGATCGGCTCCTGCTCGGGCGTGGAGATCGAGTTGCTCGAGGCGGCTTTCGAAATGGTGAAAGAGCGCACGGTTTGCGCCCAGGCCGAGCTGGAGATCGTGCCGGTGGCGGCCCGGTGGGGTTGCCCCGCATGCGATACGGAGATCGAGGCCGGAGAAGTTCTGCAGTGCCCCGGTTGCGGTCGCCCCGCTCGCCTCATAGAAGGTGATGAGATCCTGCTGGAGCGGCTCGAATTGGAGGTGTCCTGATGTGTGAAGCCTGCGGCTGCGGCGACCCTGACCTGGTGCCGGTCGAGGTCCAGGAAGGCCTCCTGGCAGGAAACGATCGGGCCGCGCATCACAACCGCGAGCACTTCAGGGCGCGGAACGTTCTGGCCGTCAATCTCATGGGCTCGCCCGGCTCCGGGAAGACCGCCCTGCTCGAGGCCACGGCCGCGAGCGCTCCCTCCGCCCGTCTAGGCGCCCTGAGTGGGGACTTGGCAACCGACAATGACGCAGACCGGCTGCGGGTGTCGGGAATCCCGTCCCTGTCCATTACTACCGGTTCGGCCTGCCACCTGGACGCGTCGTTGGTGCACCGGGCGCTGCACGACTTCCCCTGGCACGATCTCGACCTCCTGTTCATCGAGAACGTTGGCAATCTCGTCTGTCCCGCGGTCTACGACCTGGGCCAGGAAGTGAACGTGGTGGCTCTCTCGGTGACCGAAGGCGAAGACAAACCTCTGAAGTATCCGGTGATGTTCCGAAAGGCCGATCTGGTGGTCTTGACCAAGATCGACCTGCTCCCCCACCTCCCGGGCTTCAGCGTGAAGGCGCTCGAAGAGGCCCTGGAGCGAACGATGCCCGACCCTGCTATCATTCGAGTGTCGGCGGTGACGGGCGAAGGAATCGACCACTGGCTCGGGTGGCTGGAGACCCGTCGCGTGGCGACTCCAGTACCGAAGGGTTGATCAATGGGAACGGACCTTGCGATCCTACTGGCTACAGCGGCTTCGATCGGCTTCGTCCACACGCTGATCGGGCCGGACCACTATATCCCGTTCATTGCCATGGCCCGCGCCGGCCGCTGGTCCCTGGGCCGCACCATGGGCGTCACCTTCGTATGCGGCGTGGGTCACGTGGTGGGCTCAGTCGCGCTCGGGGCGCTGGGCATCGCCCTGGGCTGGGCCGTCGGCGGCCTGGAATGGTTTGAGGGCGTCCGGGGGAATCTGGCCGGGTGGCTCCTCCTGGGGTTCGGCCTGGCCTACACGTGCGGAGGGCTATCCGGAATCGCCCCCATACGCATGTTCACGCTCACGAGAACGGGACGGTGCACGACCACCGGCATGGCCACCTCAGGGGCCATGTGCACGTACACTCCCGGAGTCCGTCTGCCTCTGGCGGCAATGTTCGGCAGCTGACCCCGTGGATACTCTTCACGATCTTCGTGTTCGGCCCCTGCGAACCCTTGATCCCCGTCGTGATGTACCCGGCAGCGGAAGGGAGCTGGTGGGGAGTCGGATTGGTGGCGTCGAGCTTCGGCCTGACCACCATCGCCACCATGATGACGATCGTGGCGGTGGGTTACTTCGGACTGTCCCGGCTCCCCTTCGGAAAGCTCGAGCGGTATTCCCACGCGCTTGCCGGGATGGCTCTGGTGGCCTGCGGATTGGCGATCCAGATGGGTCTGTAGGCAGTCCGCAAGGAGCGACACAACAGGGGGGAGGGGGCCCTCACATCCGGCCGGTGAGGGTCGAGTGCGGCCTCGGGAGGATGTTCGGGCGTTCAGCAGATCCTGGGAAGCTGCTCTCCACTCAGCATGTCGACCACCCGCAGGCCCCCGATCCGGCTCCGAAGCACCACCTTGCCCGGGTGGTCCTCAACCACCTCCCCGATGATCACGGCCTCCCTCCCCAGGGGATCTTCCCGCATGGCCTCGACAGCTTCACCCCCCAACTCCCGGTCAACGATCGCGAGGCACTTCCCTTCGTTCGCCACGTACAGCGGGTCCAGCCCAAGGATTTCACAGGCTCCGCGGACCTCCTCGCCGACGGGTATGCTCTGCTCGTCGATCCGGATGCCCACCTTCGCCTGAGCCGCGATCTCGTTCAGCGCGCTCGCCACCCCTCCCCTCGTGGGATCCCGCAGGACGTGCACCCGCAGTCCCGCTCGCTCCACCACTCTGGCGACCATGGGATAGAGCGACGCCGAATCCGTCTGCAGCTCCGTCTCGAACTCCAGACCTTCCCTGACCGACATGATCGCGATGCCGTGAACAGCGATGGGACCGCTGAGGATGACGAGGTCGCCTGGGCGGGCTCGACGAGGCGAGATGTCCACTCCCTCGGGAATGACCCCCATGCCCGTGGTGTTGATGAAGAGGCCGTCTCCCTTGCCCCTGTCCACGACCTTCGTATCGCCGGTGACCACGGGAACTCCAGTACTTCGTGCCGCACCCTCCATCGACTGGGTGATGCGCCAGAGATTCTCCATCGAGAAGCCCTCCTCCAGGATGAAGCCGGCAGACATGGCCAGGGGACGGCCTCCGCACATGGCCACGTCGTTCACGGTGCCGTGAACAGCCAGGGAGCCAATGTCTCCACCGGGAAAGAAGAGGGGATGGACCACGAAGGAATCCGTGGAGAAGGCGAGGCGAGAGCCCTCCACTTCCAGGATGGCCCCGTCGTGCAGTACCTCGAGCACGGGGTTGTCGAACGCCCTCACGAACAGCCCTTCAATGAGCATCTGCGAGAGCCGTCCGCCGCCGCCATGAGCCAGCTGAACGCTGGGATAGTCACTCAGCGGAATCGGACACACGGGCCCCGTGTACGGCCGGGAGATCCTGTCGTCAGTCATGGTCGAGCAAGCGCGCTTCGGCGGTTGTGTCTTCCTCTCGCCTGCCATAGGCATGGTACGCCGCGCAGGCGCCCTCCGAAGAGACCATGGGCGCACCCAGGGGATGCTCCGGCGTGCAGAGGGTCCCGAAGGCCGGGCATTCGTGCGGCTTCTTCAGCCCCTTGAGGATCTCGCCCGCGATACACTCGGGAGCCTCCCGGGCGGTGATTCTTTCAACCGAGAAGCGTCGCTCCGCATCGAAATCGACGAATCGCGGCTTCAGGCGTAGGCCGCTGTCCGGGATCTCACCGATTCCGCGCCATGCCCGACCCACCACCTGGAACACCTCCCGCATGCGCTTCTGGGCGGGCTCCAGGCCCCGACGCCGCACGGCGCGCACGTACTGGTTCTCAACGCCCCATCGCCCCTCTTCCAGAGCCTTCAGAACCAGATAGATGCCCTGCAACAGGTCGAGGGGCTCGAATCCGGTGATGACGACGGGGATGCGGTACTTCTCCGCGATGGGTTCATACTCCCAGTAGCCCATCACCGCGCACACGTGCCCCGCCGCCAGGAACCCCTGCACCCGGTTGTCCGGATCGCTCAGAATCGCTTCCATGGCCGGGGGCACGAGAACGTGGGAGCAGAGGATGGAGAAGTTGGGCACACCCAGTTCCGCCGCTCTCCAGACCGCCATGGCATTCGCTGGCGCGGTGGTCTCGAACCCCACGGCGAAGAACACCACCTCCCGATCTGGATTCTGCTGCGCGAGCTTGAGCGCATCCAGCGGGGAGTAAACCATCCGGACATCCCCACCTTCGGACTTCACGGTAAGAAGATCCGTTGAAGACCCTGGGACCCGGAGCATGTCCCCGAAGGACGTGAAGATCACCTCCGGCCGCCTGGCGACCTCGATGGCCTTGTCGATGAGCTCGATGGGGGTAACGCACACGGGACAGCCCGGCCCATGGACCATCGTCACCTGGCTTGGCAGGAGCCGATCGATCCCGGACTTGATGAGAGTGTGGGTCTGCCCGCCGCAGATCTCCATCAGGGTCCAGGGCCGGGTGACCGCTCCGGCGATGGCTTCCACAAATCTGCGGGCGTCCGCTTCGTTACGGTATTCGTCGATGAATCTCATCGACCTCTACGCTTCCGCTTCCGGCTGCGGGATGTCCAGCTCAGAAAGCTCACCCAGTTCCTGGAGTATTTCGAAGACACGCAGGGCTTCCTCCTCGTCGATTCTGCTGATCGAGAATCCCACGTGCACGACGACGTAGTCGCCCACCTCCACCTCCGGCGTGTAGGCGAGGCACACGTCCTTGATGATGCCACCGAACGAGACCTTTCCCATCGTCATCCCCAGCGCATCCGACTCGATGTGAACCACCTTACCGGGCACACCCAGACACATGTCAATCTCCCGAGATCAAGGCTTCTGTGTGTCCTTCCCCAACCTAGCTGCGGCCACCACCACCTGCCCCAAGCTGATTCCACCGTCATTGGCAGGCACCTGGCGGTGCACGAGCACCTGGAATCCTTTCTGCTGGAGCTGTCGCCGCGCTCGCTCGGTCAGCAGTCGGTTCTGGAAGCAACCTCCCGTGAGAGCCACGGTGGGCTCTGCCACGGCGCTCGCTACCTGGACGATGGAATCCACCAAGGCGTTGTGGAACCTCGCCGAAATCACGCCTGGCGCCACACCGCGGCCGAGGTCCTCCAGAACGGCACGGAGCGTCGGCTCCCAGTCCACCTCCAGCATTGCACCCTCGAAGGGCCCGTCGTGTTTCCCCGGACCCTCCTCGCTTGACGCCGCCGACACCCTCCGTATCGTCACGGGGTAGGCGTTCCGGACGGAGCGATCCGCCACGTACTCCAGCGCCATGGCGGCCTGTCCCTCGAAGGAGACACGCTGGTGCAGGTCCAGCAACGAGGCCACCGCATCGAATAGCCTTCCGGCGCTGGAAGTAAGGGGAGAGTGCAACCCGCTCTCCAGCATCCGCTCGAAGAGACCGCGCCGTTGTTCTCCGAGTTGTCCAATCGACGGAATCGCATCGAGCTCCCACGCCTCTCTGCCAAGCATCTCCCGGAGGACCGCCACGGACACGCGGCCGGGCTCCTTGATGGCCGCCTCACCGCCGAGCAGCCGGAAGGGTCGCATCCGGGCCACGCGACGGAATTCGGAGCCGTCTCCCAGCAGGAATTCTCCTCCCCAGACGGTCTGGTCAGGGCCGAAGCCGGTCCCGTCCCACGTCACCCCGAGCGCCCGGGAATGGAAGTCGTTGTCCGCGAGACACGACGCGAGGTGCGCATGATGATGCTGAACGCCCACCAGCGGAACGGTGGCAAGGGCGGCCTTCCAGGGCTCGTCCCGTGCCCTGCGCGCATCCTCTCTCTCGACGATCTCGCGGATCCAGAGCGTCGAGGGATAGGTCGGGTGAAGGTCGTGGGCCACGACGCGTGGCTGCGCCTCGTAGATCTCGAGAAAGTCCCGAATCACCCTCTCGAACATGTCGAGGGCCTGAGGGGTCTCCATATCACCGATGTGCTGGCTCAGGAACACCCGCTCGTTCACCGCCAACGCGACGATGTTCTTGAGATGCGCCCCAACCGCCAGGATCGTGGCAGCACCCCGTCGAATGAGAACAGGAAGAGGAGCATAGCCACGGGCTCGGCGCACGGGCTGGGGCTCCCCGGACACCAGCATGAAGACGCTGTCGTCGGCGTGACGGGCGATCGGGCGATCATGAACGAGGAACCGGTCGGCGATTCCTCGCAGGCGCTCCAGGGCTTCATGATTGTCGATGCAGATGGGCTCGTCGCTGAGATTCCCGCTCGTCGCCACTACGGGGAATCCCAATTCCGAGAGGAGGAGTTGGTGCAACGGCGTGTAGGGGAGCATCACACCCAGATAGGGGTTGCCCGGAGCCACGCCTACTGCCACCTCTGCGCCGGGCCGACGGCGGAGAAGCACGATGGGGGCCTCGGGCGAGCGGAGCAAGGCCGCCGCCCCAGCCGGCATTTCGCACATCTTCGCGGCCCAGGCGAGATCCGGCGCCATCAGGGCCAGTGGCTTCTCCCACCGACCCTTCCGCTCACGCAGGCGGTCGACGGCCTCCTCGCTCCGAGCATCCACCATCAGGTGGAATCCGCCCAGACCCTTCAGTGCCAGGATTCCGCCATTCCGCACGGTCTCAGCCCCTCCCCTCATCGCCGCCTCCCCCTCCGCCACGGCCTCGCCCTGATGGTCCTGCAGAAACAGTCGAGGACCACAGTCGGGGCAGGCATTGGGCTGGGCGTGGAAGCGACGATCGCGCGGGTCCTCGTATTCCTCCTGGCAGGGGACGCACATGACGAAACGCCGCATCGTGGTGTTGGGCCGATCGTACGGCAGCCCTTCCACGATCGTGAAGCGCGGCCCGCAGTTCGTACAGTTGGTGAAGGGATACCGGTAGCGGCGGTCTCCGGGATCGAACGCCTCCTCGAGGCATTCCGGACACGTGGCCACGTCAGGAAGGACCACGGCCAGGATCTCCCCGGCTCGATCACTGTGCCGGATCGTGAAGCCCTGCAGGCCCGCAGGCTCCAGCCACTCTTCCTGGACGGATTCAATGACTGCTCGCGGAGGTCGATCCCGCCCCACCCGCTCCGCGAGCTCCTTCAGCGCCGATTCCGGACCCTCGGCCTCGATCAGCAGCCCCCGCGCGTCATTCAGCACCCAGCCCCGAAGCCCGAGCTCCTGGGCGACTCGATAGATGAAGGGCCGGAACCCGACACCCTGAACCGCGCCCCTCAACTCGAGGCGCACGCGCATCCCGTCAGGCGAGCTCAAGGTTCCCGGAGGTGGAGGCGCTGGTGACCAAGGACGACCCGTCCGTCAACCGTCCCCGGCACCCGGATCGACCAGGCGCTCCCGCAGGGCGTAGGCCACCGCCTCGGCACGACTGTGCAGGTGCAGCTTGTCGAGGATGTTGCGCACGTGGAATTTCACGGTGTTCTCACTCACTTCGAGCCGCTCGGCCAAGCGACGGTTCGAAGTAATTCCCCGAACCATGAGCCTCAAGACCCCCTGCTCGCGCTCTGTCAGCGCCGAAGGATCGTGGGGTCCTCTGCCCGTTCTACCAGGACGGGCGAGTTCATCCAGGAGCCTTCGGGCCAGGCCCGGCGTGAGAGCGGGTTCTCCCCGTCGGACTCCCTCCAGAAGTTCGAAGAAGTCACTCGATTCCAGATCCTTCAAGAGATATCCTTTGGCACCCGACCGGATGGCCTCGAAGAGCTTCGCGTCGTCGTCCGCCGCCGTGAGAATGACCACCTTGAGGTCCGGGAGCTCGGCCGCCAGGCGCTTCGTCGCCTCGAGCCCGTCCATTCGGGGCATCAGGAGGTCCA
The DNA here is from genome assembly GCA_039586555.1 of Gemmatimonadota bacterium. Taxonomy (GTDB): domain Bacteria; phylum Gemmatimonadota; class Gemmatimonadetes; order Longimicrobiales; family Gaopeijiaceae; genus JBDHKE01. The sequence continues at coordinate 45,468 of JBDHKE010000023.1, forward strand.
TCAGGACGAGGTCCGGCTTGAGCTTCCTGGCCAGGGCCACGGCCTCCTCCCCATCACCGGCCTCGCCGACCACTTCGAGGCCCTGGGATTCCAGAAGGCTCCTCAGCCCATCCCGGAACAGAGCGTGGTCGTCGGCGATGAGGATTCGCATGCCTCTCTCTCAGGAACCTCCAGTATCCAGCGGCAACTCAATCATAACCCTGGTGCCACGGCCTGGCGAAGAATCCACGCGCAAGACGCCCCCGATGCTTTCCGCCCGCTCCCTCATGATGCTCAGACCGAAGCGCGGGAAGTCGGTCCTCTGCAGAGAGCCTGGATCGAAGCCGGAACCGTCGTCCTCCACCTGCACGGTAAGGTGGTCCTCCTCTCGTGCGAGCTCCACCAGGACTTTGCTGGCGCCGGAGTGCTTCCGGGCGTTGGCCAGGGCTTCCTGGACGATGCGCACGAGCTGAACCTCTACCATGGGGTCCAGCTCGAGCCACCCGTGGACGCGCACCTCCGCGCGGATCCCCGACTGGTATTCCCACCGATCCAGGAAGTCCTCCAGCGCCTCGTGAAGAGGCCGGTCCGGACCCCACTTCGTCCGCAACGCCAGAATGCCCTCACGGGCATCTGTGTAGGCCTCCCGAGCGGCACGAGCCAACTGCTCCAGCTGCCCGCGCGCGTCTTCCGTCCGGCCATGTTGCAGATGCCGCTCCACGGCCTGCGCCTTCGCGTTGACGTAGGCCAGGATCTGGGCCGTCCCATCGTGCATCTCCCGGCCGATGCGACTCCTCTCCTTTGTCACGGCCAGGGTCTGAATGCGATTCTGGAGATAGGCGTTGTCGATAGCGATGGCCGCTACCTTGGCGAATCCGACCAGTGACTCTTCGTCTCCGGGCGAGAACTCGACGCCGCTGCTCCTGTCCGTCACGTACAGGTTGCCCCTCCACGGGCTCGCGCACTCAATCGGAACGGCCAGTAGCGTCTTCATATGCGGATGTCCGGGCGGAAAGCCCACCGAGCGGGGATCTTCGTCGATATTCGGAATCCGAAGGCGCGCTCCCTCCCTCAGCCCCACACCCAGCAGCCCGTCACCACTGGGAGGGGAGCCCAGGCCGTTCGCCTCTTCATGGGTCAGGCCCGTGGTCACGAACTCCTGAATGTCACCCGTCTCATCCAGCACGGCTACTGCGCCGTACCGCGCCTCCAGGAGCTCACTCGCCGCCTCCGCGATCCGTTGCAGGATCGTACCCAGTGAGCCCTGCCCATAGATATCCAGCGTCGCCTTGTGAAGGGCCGTCAATTCCCGGTTGCGGCGCTCCAGGCGTCGCTGCTGTCGCGTGACCCTGTGCAATGCAGCCGCGAGGAGGACGTAGAGCCCAGCAAAGACCAGGAGGTCCACAACGACGCGGCCGCGCCAGGTATCCAGTAACGGGCCGAGCTGATAGCGACCGAGCTCCACAAGGAGGAAGAGCGCCATAAGAACCGCCGCGAGCATCCACTTGATACGGCTCATGTTCGTTCTCCTCGGCGATCCCCCGGACCCGAGAGTCCACGTCTCGATCTCCAGTGCGGCATCGGCGCCCTTCGCTGTCGGGTCGCCGCGGCATTCTCCGGTCACTTCAGCGGCTCCGAATGGACCGCCCTCTGCGGTCCCTACATTTAGGTGCCGAAGGGTTCCCGGGGAAGACCCGTCGCCGGGTTGGAAGCGTCCAGGACAGATCCGGTCGCCACCTCCCCTGGATGGGGTTGAGCCGTCGGTCCCTCACGCGGTACATCCCAGTCCCGCGCGGCTGCGTGCGCACCCTGGAGGGCCGGGTGATCTTGACCGCGCTGTGGGATTCGAGAACCATGGGGGGATCTGGAATCCCGTGGGGCTCGATCCCCTTCGAGACCCTCGGCTCACTCAGCGCCAGTGTTCGAAATGACCACAGCCGCCTGCGCCGCCTCGCTGGGCATCCTTCTGGCTCTGCTCGGCACGGAAGCGTCCGAGGAGTCGGCACCCCCGGGGTCGACGTCCTTCACTCTCCCCTGGGGAAGTCACGGCCACCGGATCGGGGCCCGGGCAGCCGCCATGGGCCTCCCACCCGAGATGCCCCCCTTCTTTCGAAGAGCTGTCGATCACCTCGAGTACCTGAGTCCCGAGCCTGACCGATGGCGTAGGCCGGAGCTACCGGAAATGGATGAGGCCTTCCGTTACGATCACTACATCGATCTGGAGAGGGTTTCCCCGGAGGCCCTGGCAGCCCAGGACCGCTACGAGTACCTGACCATTCTCACTCACGAGGGGCTGGACCGACCGGAGCGAGACGGTGGTCTTCTGCCCTTTCGCATCGTCGAGCTCTACCAACGCCTGGTTGCCGACTTCGCCTCGTGGCGAATGGCCAGCGCAACTCGAGAGCAGCGATGGATCGAGGGTCGGATCATCAACGACGCCGGGATCCTCGGTCACTACGTGCTGGACGGGTCCCAGCCCCACCACACGACGATCCACTTCAACGGCTGGGCCCAGGGTGAGCCCAACCCTGAGGGATACTCCACCGACCGGTCCCTCCATCACCGGTTCGAGAGCGATTTCGTCGAGGCGCACGTCCGGCTCTCCGATCTGGCCCCGCGGTTGGGTTCGCGGCCCAGGAGGATTCGATCCGTGCGCACGGCCGTCACCGAGTTCCTGTTGGGAACCCACGCCAGCGTGGAGCAGCTCTACAGGTTGGAACGCGACCGGGGCTTCGTCGGCGTGGCTCCTGCCGCCGAGACCCGAGCCTTTGTCGTCGAGCGGCTCCTGGCTGGAGTCGAGATGCTCCGCTCGCTCTGGTGGAGCGCATGGCTGGAAAGCGGAGCCTTGAGCGCCGAGTGAGAGAACGCGGGGTGACGGAGCGCGACGGGGGAGGGATCGGATCCACGAAGGGGAAGTGGCGCCACCTCCTTCTCCTGGCGTTGGCCGAGCTACTGGCCATGAGCCTCTGGTTCTCCGCTTCGGCGGTCGCCCCAGCTCTGATCGAGGAGTGGGCTTTGAGCACGGGGCAGGCGGCCTGGCTCACCATGACGGTCCAGGTCGGCTTCGTGGTTGGAGCACTTTTCAGCGCCATACTCAACGTGGCCGATCTGTGGTCACCGAGAAAGGTATTCGCCGCCGGAGCCGTCGCAGGCGCGGTTCTCAACGCCCTTATTCCGTTCACCGACCATCTCTCGGTGGTTCTCTCCCTCCGATTCGGAACGGGGATGGCCCTTGCCGCCGTCTATCCGGTGGGCATGAAGATCATGGCCACGTGGACGAGGGAGGACCGGGGCTTGGGTCTCGGTCTTCTAGTGGGAGCGCTCACCGTCGGATCGGCCGCCCCTCACCTCGTACGGGGGCTGGGAGGTATCGACGCGTGGCAGTTCGTGTTGTTCGCGGTCTCGGCCCTCGCTGCTCTCGGGGCGCTCATCGTCTGGAGCTCCGGCCACCTGGGGCCGTACCGCGCACCTTCGCCACGGTTTCGATGGAGCTACATGAGCCGGTCCATCCGCGAAGTCTCGTTGCGGAGGGCGAATCTCGGCTACCTGGGACACATGTGGGAGCTGTACGCGATGTGGACCTGGATTCCCCTCTTTCTGACGGGTGCCTACGCCACCCGAGCAGACCTGGCCCTCATCCGAACCGTCGGTCCAGACCGTCTCGCGTCCATCGTGGCGTTCCTCGTCATCGGGGTGGGGGGAATGGGAAGCCTTCTGGCCGGGCGGATCGCAGACTCCTGGGGCCGGACCCGCACCACGATTTCCAGCATGGTCATCAGCGGAAGCTGTGCCGTGCTTATCGGGTTCTTCTTCGACGGACATCCGACCGTCACCACCGTCATCGCTCTCGTCTGGGGCTTCACCGTCGTGGCTGACTCCGCACAGTTCTCCACCTCCATCAGCGAGCTCGGCGACAGCGAGTACATGGGGACCCTGCTCACCACCCAGACGTCCATGGGGTTCCTGCTCACCATGGTGCCCATTCGCATGATCCCTGGAATCGTAGACGTCGTGGGCTGGCAATGGGCCTTTGCCACCCTGTCCATTGGCCCGCTGTTCGGCAGTTGGGCGATGTGGCGGCTCGCCCGCTCTCCGGAGGCCCGGCTGCTCGCAGGCGGTAGGGGATAGAGGGTCCTCCGGGAGACTTGATCGCCGCCTCCTCCTGTGTCATCGTCAGCTCTTCGACCCATCGCGCGGGAACTCACCAAGAGTCTCACGGCGCAGTGACCGCCCGTTGGAATGGGGCCCAAGGCCGAAGCCGGGAGAAAGGCCAATGAACGAGAGAATGAACCGAAGGGAGTTCGTTCGCAGGAGTGCGGCCGCAGGACTGATCGCCAGTGCCCCGGGCCCCATCATCCGAGACGCTCCCACGATCCACACTCCCAGGACGGTGCCTCCGCTGGTCCTCTCGGACGTCAGCGGAATACGCTTCCGAAATGGCGGCCCCATGAGCTGCGTCGAGAAGGCCTTTCAGATGATCATCGGGGGCGCGGACGTTCTGGATGCCCTGGTGGCGGGAGTCAATATCCCGGAGCTGGATCCGGAAGAGACCGGGATCGGGTACGGTGGGCGACCGAATGAGGACGGCGTCGTCCAGCTGGATGCATCGTGCATGCACGGGCCACGGAAGCAGGCCGGTGGCGTGGCCGCTCTGGAGGGTGTGCGCACACCCTCGCTCGTGGCCAAGGCGGTCATGGAGAACACCGACCACCACCTCCTGGTCGGAAAGGGCGCCCAGGATTTCGCTCGCAGTCTCGGCTTCAAGATCGAGGACGACCTGAATACCGAGGCCTCACGACAGCAATGGCTCGAGTGGCGCCGAAGGATCGATCCCGACCACTACCTGGATCCGGCCAAGCGCTCCCGAGTCGGGTATGAGGCAGCTGTCGACATGCTCCGCGAAGGATTGATCGACCCGAACAGCTTCTGGGGCACGATCAACTGCAACGGCATCAGCCCGGAGGGGGAGATCTGTGGCGTCACCACGACCAGCGGACTGGCATGGAAGATCCCTGGTCGCGTCGGTGACTCCCCCATTCTAGGAGCGGGTCTGTACGTGGACGGGGAGGTGGGTGCCGCGGGCTCCACCGGCAGGGGCGAGGCAAACCTCTACAACCTCTCTTCCTTCCTCATCGTGGAGAACATGAGGAGAGGCATGCACCCCAAAGATGCTGGAATGGAAGCTCTTCGCCGCATCCAGACGAACACCGTGGAAGAGCGCCTACTCAACAGCAGCGGGCAACCCGCCTTCGATGTCCGGTTCTTCGTTCTGAATGCGAAAGGGGAATTCGCGGGCGTGGCCATGTACGGATCGGCGGAGAGCCACTTCGCCATCTGCACCGAGAACGGTGCCGAGGAGATGCCCCTGGAAGGCCTGCTCGCCGGCTCGCCCACGGACTGACCAGACCGTTCGATCCGAGGTCCCGGGGCTTCGCGTGAAACATTGTCGGTACGCATCGAGACCCCCGGGGGCCAGGGCTGGAGAAGGCGACTGCACCCGTCGGTGCCGGCCGGCTTCTTGCTCCTCCCGCTGGACTGTGGGTCTCAGATGAAGATCGTCTGGGCGCCGTCTGCCTTGTCGATGAAGTCCATGGCTCCGATGACATCCTTCACCTGAGGCACGAGGTCCTCCTCGGTACGACCCATCATGTCCATGGCCATCCGGCACGCGTAAAGCTCGGCCCCGGAGTCATCGAGGATCTCGATGAGCTCACGGATGTCGGGGATGTCGATCTCCGCGATCTTCTTCTTCATCATGGACGTGGCCAGGGCGTCCATGCCCGGCAATCCCTTGATC
>JBDHKE010000279.1:0-2095 GCA_039586555.1 Gemmatimonadota bacterium
CTCATCACCAACAAGGCCACCGGCCTCGCGCCCGCTCCTCTGAGCCACTCGGAGGTGATGGACATCGGGCGCTCCTCGGGTGAGCGGCTGGGTCGCCTGATTCGCCTGGTCGTGCGCCGCCTTCCAGCTCCTCGCGGGGCCGACGGCGCTCAGGAGTGAACACCCCCCTCCGACCCTGGATCCTCCCCCCACGCTGGATCCTCCTCCGACCCGGGGTCCTCCGAGTTCCGTCCCTCCGCCTCGCGCAGGGTCAGGAATCGCGTCGGGACGAAGTGATTCACCGGCCCGTTTCCACCGCCCAGACCGGGCGCAGCGGCGATGGCACGGGCCACGAAGCCCACTGCCTCGTCCACCGCCTGCTCCAGGGAAAGCCCGTGGGCGAGACAGGCGGCCACGCCGGCCGAGAGGGTGCATCCGGTACCGTGCGTGTGTCGGGTGGAAAAGCGCGGGCGTTGCCAAAGCCGCTCGCTCGAACCGTCCCAGAACAGATCCAGGGCCCGGTCGTCGCCCAGGTGTCCACCCTTCACGAGAGCGGCTCCGGCTCCCATGTCAACGAGGCGCAGAGCGGCCCTCCGCATGTCGTCCACGGAGCGCACCGGCCCTCCTGTGAGAATTCCCGCTTCATGGAGGTTCGGTGTGACCAACGAGGCGAGGGGTAGGAGGCTTCGCGCCACGGCCCCTTCAGCGTCACGGTCCAGGAGGCGATCGCCGCTGGTGGCCACCATCACGGGGTCCAGAACGTAGGAGACGAACCGGTGCTCGCGGATGGCCTCCGCGACCACCTGCACTAGCTCGGCGGTCGCCAGCATCCCGGTCTTGACGGCACCTGGCGGGAGATCGGTGGCAACCGCGTCGATCTGGGCCCGCACCACGCCGAGAGGAATAGGATGCACTGCGTGCACGCCCAGCGTGTTCTGGGCCGTGATCGCGGTCAGGGCGCTGGTGCCGAACACTCCAAAGGCGTGGAAGGTCTTGAGGTCCGCCTGGATGCCGGCTCCACCACCGCTGTCGCTCCCTGCTATGGTCAGGGCCACCGGAATCGAGAGAGACTCGGACACGGCGTCCTCCGCTGCGACTCGGGTTGCACGGGTACCGACCTGGGCGGAAGATAGACCGGATCCCGGTCGCCGGGAACCGTTCGAGAGGAAGCTGGATCCCGCGGAGCTATGCTGAGCCAGGAGAAGCAGCGTCTCATCGGGCGCCTCAAGCACCGGAAGAGCCGGATTAGGGAGGCTCAGGTCCTGGTGGAGGGCGTGCGGGCTGTGGAAGAGGCCTTGGAGGCGGGGGGCAAGGTCAGGTTCGGGGTGTGCTCTTCCCGGATCTCCGGCACGACAAGAGGAGAGGCACTGGTGGGGAGAATGGCGCGGGCCGGCTTCCACGTCGCGTGGGTGGACGACCGGTTGCTGTCCGAGCTCGCGGACACGGGGCGACCTCAGGGGGTCCTTCTCGTCTGCCGGGAGCCCCGCTGGAGCCTGGAGGATCTGTCGGCACCGACGGGTGCGCGTGTGCTGGTGCTGGACGGGGTTCAGGATCCCGGGAACGTCGGGACACTGGTGAGAGCCGCGCGAGCGTTCGCCCTCACCGGCGTAGCCTCCCTCGAAGGCACGTCGGATCCATGGATGCCCAAGGCCATACGCGCTTCCGCCGGCGCCGTCTTCCATGTCGTCACGGTGAGAACGACGCGTGAAGACCTGGTCCGATGGATCGGTGAGCGAACCGTGCCGCTTCTGGCGGCGGACGCCGGTGGGGAGGAGATCGACGGTCTGAGTCTCCCGCCCTCCTGGGCGCTGGCCCTGGGGAACGAGGGTGCGGGTCTGTCCGATCCCCTGCGCTCCGCGGCCGACCACATCGTGTCACTGCCCATGCCCGGTGGGGGAGACTCTCTCAATGTGGGCGTAGCTGGGTCCATGATGATGTACATTCTGAGCAGGAGGGGACGTGTTTCCTGAACCCTGGGTGGTAACCCTGGTTGCCGGGCTGTTCGGACTGGCCGTCGGATCATTCCTGAACGTCTGCGTCTACCGGTGGCCGCTGGACCTCTCGGTGGTGTCCCCTCCCTCGAGTTGCGTCAGCTGCGGAGCCCGCGTCCGGTGGT
>JBDHKE010000279.1:2125-4865 GCA_039586555.1 Gemmatimonadota bacterium
TCCCTCCAGTATCCGGTGGTGGAGCTCGCCACCGGACTGGTGTGGGCGGGCATGTTCGCGTACCACGGACCTGCGCTCGAGGCACTCCGCGGAGCCGTGCTGCTCACCCTCCTCTTCGGCGTCGCGCTCACGGACGCGCGGCATTATCTGATTCCGGACGAGCTCTCACTCGGAGGGTTGGCGCTGGGCCTGTGCACGGCACCTCTCCCCGGAGGGATTACCCTGATGGAGTCGGCGGTAGGCGTGTTGGTGGGTTTCTCTGTCCTCTGGTCGGTAGGGAAGCTCGGGGATGTGCTTTTCAAGAAACAGGCGATGGGCGGCGGCGATATCAAGATGATGGCGATGGTGGGTTCCTTCTTGGGCCTCGCGGGGGTCCTTCTCACCATCTTTCTCGGCGCCCTGCTGGGCACGCTGCTGTTCGGGCCCATCAGCCTCAAGAGCAAGAGGCTGGTGCCGTTCGGTGTCTTCCTCTCCACGGGCGCAGCTCTGGCCTATGGGTGGGGCGATCAGATGGTCGGGTGGTATTTCTCCGCGATCCTCGGCATGCCCTATCCTTGACGAAAGATCCTCCGGGTTCCGAGCCCTCCAGCCGATATCCTCCGGTGCTGTAGATGGAGCGACACTGCAACCCCACAGGAGCGTCGGCCCAGTGGCGAGCCGCGAAGGTCCCAGGGAGCCCGAGAGCTGGTGTCGGGAGGTAACGTCGCACCCAGCCCCTGACGGCCGGCTGGATCCCGCCCGCCCGTCCCCGAGTCGGATCGTCGGGGGGCAAGGTCAGCCACCCCCCTCAGGACGATCGTCGGGAGGCGAGGCCAGTCGCCCCCCTTCAGGACAAACGTCGGGGGAGGCGCTCCTGGTCTTCCGGGTGGTGAGGCGGCCGGATGCGCGGATCGTCGGCCACCCCCGCCGCCAGATATTCGCGAGAAAGCTCCACATAGTGTCGCGCACTGCGGCCCACCCAACGTGCGGCGGCGCCCTCGAGTGTCTTCCGGATCTGGCCGGGGACGCCGGCGACCAGACTGCGATCCGGGATGCGGGCTCCCTCCTTCACGACGCAGCCCGCCGCGATGAGACATTCACGTCCGATCTCGGCCTCCTGGAGGATGACCGCGTTCATCCCGATGAGAGAGCCCTCTCCGATCCAGCAACTCTCCATGACCGCGCCGTGCCCGATGGTCACCTCGGGTCCGATCACGGTGGGACACCAGTCCCCGACGTGGATGACGCAGTTGTCCTGGATGCTGCTGCGGGCGCCCAGCACGATCCCGTGGCTCGGGTTGTCACCGCGCAGGACCGCCCCGAACCAGACGCTGGCTTCACTGTGGATGGTTACGTCGCCGATGAGAACGGCGGTGGGAGCCAGGAAGGCGTCCGGAGCCACCCGGGGCTCCTTGCCTCGGAACGGAATCAGGAGAGCCACGATTCCCGGTTCTCGGTCCTGCCGCGTCGGCCGCCGCTCACGCAGATCCCTCGGAGCCACCGCTGGGTGCATGTACCCGCTTGAGGCGCGTCCGGAGCACCTGGGTGTCCGTGGCATCCAGGATCTCGATGTGGAGATTGCCCACCTGGATCGTCTCGCCCCGTTCCGGAACCCTTCCGAGCTCGTCGAGAATGAGCCCGTTCAGAGAACGACTCTCCAGGATCGGCAGGGATACGTGGAGAGCGTAGTTGATCTCCCGAAGATCGATACTGCCATCTGCCACGACCTCGTTTCGGGAAACCCGAATGAGCGGCTCCTGTTGGACGTCCATCTCGTCCTCGATCTCGCCCACGAGCTCTTCGAGGACATCCTCCAGCGTCACGAGCCCGTCGGTTCCGCCGAACTCGTCTGCCACGATGCCCATGTGCAGACGGCGGACCTGGAAGTCGTTGAGCAAGCGAGTCAGGGGCACCGATCCAGGGACGAAGAACGGATCCCGGGAGATCTCCGAGAGGCGCACGGCCCTCTTGCCACCCACGTACGCTCGATAGGCCTCCCGGACGTACAGAATGCCCGTCACGTCGTCAATGGTCTCTCCGTAGACGGGGACTCTGGAGAAGGGAATGTCATCCAGCTCCGCAATGATGTCCTCGAGCCGCTGGGAGTCCTTCAGCGCGAAAACGTCTACCCGAGGGGTCATCACGTCCCACGCAGTCAGCTCGTCCAGCCGGAACACCCTCTCGACGAGCTGCCGCTCGGTGGCCTCCACCACTCCTTCCCTCTGGCCCAGGTCGGCGAGTTCTCTGACCTCGCGCTCCTCCGGCGTGCTCTCGTCACCTCCGTTCATGCGGGTGAGGAGATCTTCCACCCTCATGAATGGAGATAGGAGGGGGTGGACCAGGCGCTCCAGGGCCAGCAGCAAGGGTGCCGTGGAAAGGGCGATCATGATGGACCGGCGAGCGGCCAGAGCCCGCGGGACCAGCTCCCCGATCAGGAGAACGCCCACCGGAGCACCCAGCACCACGGGCACCGCGCCAGACCATCCCCATCGGCTACCGGCGAGCGCCACCGCCAGGCCGATGCAAACGAGGTTCGCGAGCGTGTCCAGGACGAAGAGCGCGGCCCTCGTCGCCGTGCTCCGTGAGTGCAGCTGCGAGAGGGCATCCGCACCTCGAAATCCCTCCTCGGTGAGGGTGCGGATCCGGGAGGGTCCAAGCGCGAATACAGATGCCTCGGCGGCCGAGATGAAGGCCGATGCGAGGAGTAGAAGGGCGATGATCGCTCCCAGGAGGCCGTTCATCGGCGCCTCCCGCGTCTTAA
>JBDHKE010000024.1:0-39422 GCA_039586555.1 Gemmatimonadota bacterium
GTCCGGGGAATTGCCTCTCCTCACGCCCATGAGTGAGGTAGCGGGGAGGATGGCCGTGCAGGAAGGGGCGAAGTACCTCGAGCAGTTCTATGGGGGGCGAGGGGTGCTGGTGGGAGGTGTCCCCGGTGTTCCCCCCGCGAAGGTCGTGATCCTCGGAGGTGGGGTGGTGGGGACCAACGCGGCGAAGATGGCAGCTGGCCTGGGAGCGTCGGTGACGATCCTGGACCTTTCGCTGCAGCGCCTCCGTTATCTTTCCGACATCATGCCGGCCAACGTTCAGCCGGTCTTCTCCAACCGTCACAACATCCTCGAACAGATCGAGACAGCGGACCTGGTGGTCGGTGCGGTGCTGGTGCCGGGAGGCAAGGCCCCGAGCCTGGTGCGCCGGGAGGATCTGTCCCGGATGCGGCCAGGAAGTGTGATCGTGGACGTGGCGGTGGATCAGGGTGGCTGCGTGGAGACGATCAGACCCACGACGCACGAAGATCCCATTTACGTGGTGGACGGCGTCATCCACTACGGTGTCGCCAACATGCCGGCGGCCGTTCCACGAACCAGCACCCTGGCTCTCACGAATGCCACGCTTCCCTACACGGTCATCCTTGCCAATAAGGGGTGGAGACGGGCCTGCCTGGAAGACCGGGCTCTCGCGCTGGGCGTGAACACGGTGGAGGGTACCATCACCTATCCGGGTGTCGCCGAGGCGTTCGGTATGGAATGGGTGGACGTCAACGCAGTTCTCGGCGCTGGGGCGGCAGCCTGAATCGGCAAGCCCGTCCGTAGAGCCGGGTCGAACCCGTGATGGAAGCTGTACGAATTCGTCGGCTCGACTCGAACCCCGACCTTCCACTTCCGGGGCGAGCCACACCACACGCGGCCGGGTTCGACGTGCGCTCGGCGGAGGAAAGCTTCGAGTTGCTTCCCGGTCAGATCCGAGCGGTGCACACGGGCCTGGTGCTGGAGCTTCCAGCGGGGATCGAGTGTCAGGTTCGCCCGCGCTCGGGACTGGCGGCCCGTCATGGCATCACCATTCCCAATAGCCCGGGAACCATTGATCCCGACTACCGGGGGGAGCTCAAGATCCTCTTGCAGAATGCCGGGCCGAGCGCCGTAACGATCGGCCGAGGGGACCGCATAGCGCAGCTCGTCTTCGCCCGATTCGAAGCGCCCCTCATCCTTGAGGCGAATGAAGTGAGCGAGACCATAAGGGGCTCGGCGGGCTTCGGAAGCACGGGAGTGGACTGATCGGACGTGGGGAGATCTAACTGGCTATTCTCCAATGGGTTGAAGGTACGAACCTTGCACGCCCCTCGAGCCTGTCGTAGTATCGGTCGCCTCGTTTGGCCCGGGCACGCAGGGTCATCGTCAGGTTTCCTGATTCGCTTATCGACGCGGAGACCTCCGCGGGTGTCGGTTGGAGGATCTACTGTCCTTGCTTCGCTGGTTTGACACCGGCCGTCTGATCCCGGTGAACGACATCGCGGTCGATCTGGGAACCGCTAACACCCTCGTCTACGTGAAGGGCGAGGGGATCGTCCTGAACGAGCCGTCCGTGGTGGCTGTGGAGAAGGGGAGGGGGAACATCGCTGGAATCGGCCTTGAGGCCAAGCGGATGCTGGGCAGGACGCCGGAGGGCATCGAGGCAGTCCGTCCCCTGAAGGACGGGGTCATCGCGGACGTGGACGTCACCGAGATGATGCTTCGTCACTTTCTCAAGCAGGTGACGGCCAAGCGGATCTTCCGGATCAAACCGAGGGTGGTGATCGGCGTCCCCTCCGGCATCACCGAGCTGGAGCGCCGCGCGGTTCGATCTTCGGCCATGGCCGCCGGTGCGAAGGCGGTCTACATGGTGGCCGAGCCCATGGGAGCGGCGATTGGGGTGGGGCTTCCCGTGGAAACACCCACCGGGAACATGATCATCGACATCGGGGGAGGCACCACCGAGGTCGCTGTGATCGCCCTGTCCGGCATCGTGTCCAACACGTCCATCCGCGTGGGTGGAGACGAGATGGACCTGGCGATCGTGACTTTCCTGCGCAAGAACTACAACCTCCTGATCGGTGAGCCAACGGCGGAGGCTATAAAGATCCAGATCGGGTCTGCCTTCGACCTTGGGGACGAGCGGGAGATGGATGTCAAGGGACGCGACCTGGTGAGCGGGATCCCCAAGACGGTTACCGTACATTCCCAGGAAATCCGGGAGTGTATCCAGGAGCCGATTCAGGCGATCGTCGAAGCGGTACGCAGAGCTCTCGAGATCACGCCACCGGAGCTGGCGTCGGATATCGTGGATCGCGGAATCGTCATGACGGGTGGGGGATCCCTCATTCGGGGTCTCGACCGGCTTCTGCAGCACGAGACTCACCTGCCGATTCACGTGGACGAGGAGCCGCTGACCTGCGTGGTCCGGGGAGCGGGCCGAATCCTCGATGACCTCGCCAAGTATCGGACGGTCCTGGTGACCTGACGGCCGGGCGCTCCGGCCGTAGAAACGCGCGGAGTTCCCCCCGGATGCCCGCCTACACGAGCGACAACGGAAAGCAGGGAGCCCGCCGGCAGCTGTATGTGGCGATCGGCTTCGCGATCTTGGCGCTCGCGATCTCCCTCCTGCCGGACCCTGCCCAGCAGGGAATCGCGGGTCTGGTGCGGACCTCCCTGCTCAGGCCGTTCCTCCTCACCCAGGAGGTCCTGTCCGAAAGCCGCATGCGAGCGGCCGAGGCCACGGATCTTCAGGCCCGGGTGGATTCACTGCAGGGCGTGCTTCTGGGCGAGCGTGTGGCTCGGGAGGAGAACAGGAAACTCCGCGAGCTTCTTCACCTGTCGGAGAGGATCGGTCCGAACTTCGCCGCCGTGACCGTGGTTCGCGCCGGCACCGCGGGGTCCGAGAGCATGTTCAGGATCGACCGTGGGGCCCGCGATGGGGTGACCGGCAATGCGCCGGTGGTAGTGGGGGAGGGACTCGTAGGCGTGATTCGTGATGTGTCCTCCAGCTCCGCCACCGGCATTGACTGGACGCATCCGGACTTCCGTGCCAGCGCAATGACGGAGGATGGCCTTCACTACGGAATCGTGGAGCCGGTCCGTGGAGCGTTCCGGGAGGAGGACCGTCTGCGGCTGAGTGGAGTCCCCTACCACACCAGCCTGGCGGCCGGGACGCTGGTGGTGACCAGCGGACTCGGTGGCGTCTTTCCCCGGTGGATCCCCATCGGCATCGTGGCGGAGGTGGCCGAGGCCGAAGCAGGCTGGCACCGGCGATACTGGATCCAACCGCTGGTCCGGCCCGGCGCCGTGACGCACGCCCTCGTCGGCCTGGACGAGATGCTCGAGACCGTCCTGGATCTCTCGTCCGTCTGGCACTCTTCGCCGAGCGACTCGCCGGCAGGGCGGAGGGACGAGGAGGGCGAATCCGGCGGTAGGGAGCCGGACCGTTGACTGGGGGCGCCGCGACCGGCCCAGGGGAGCGAGGTCCACCATGAGCCTACGGCTCCGCCTGTGGCTGGTGGTGTCGGGAGCCGTCCTCCTCCACTTCTTCTTGCACGTAGGGGTGGGATTGGGGCGAGTGGCACCCGACCTGCTCCTGGTGGGCTTGCTTCTGGGTTCGCGGAGCGTGGGGATGGCTACGGGGGCCGGTGGCGGATTCCTCTTCGGCCTGATGGAAGACGCCTTCTCGCTTCTGGCCTTTGGGGCGAACACTTTGGCACTTACCCTGGTGGGATTGGCCGGAGGGGCGACTCGGGATCTGTTCATCGGCGATTCGAAGCACTTCTATTTCTGGTATTTTGCCCTCGGAAAGTGGTCGCGAGACGTGATTCACTGGGCGATGGCCGGTGACATCGTGCGAGGCCCGTTCGTGGAGACGATCTTCCTGCGGGCTCCCCTGGATGCGGTCTATGCCGCGGTGGTGGGAGTGGTGATCCTCGCCGGTGTGAGTCTCAGCAGGGAGGTGGGCGCGTGAAGCGACAGCACCCGACCGTGCTCCGAAGGCGTGCCCAGGGCGCCACGGCAGTAATGGCCATCCTGCTGGGGCTCCTGCTGGTGGCGTTCTTTCGCATCCAGGTGCTGCGTTCCGAGACGTGGAGACTGCAGTCCGAGTCCAATCGGCTGAGGCCGCTTCCCGTTCCGGCGCCCCGCGGGACCATCTTCGACCGGGAGGGGAAGATCATTGCAGACAACGTGCCCGGGTATTCCGTCTCCCTCCTCCCGGCGCCTACCGACTCGATCCGCCGCTCGCTGCAGGACCTCCAGCCGATCCTCGGAATCACCGAGGAACGAATCGAGGAGCTTCTGCAGGTGTACCGACTCAGGCCCACCGACCCACTCCTCGTCGAGTCCGATGCGTCCTTCGAGACGGTATCGGCTCTTTCCGAACGACGCATGCAACTCCCGGAGGTGTTCCTGGAGATGCGGCCGAAGCGGCGGTATCAGGCCGGAGCGGCGGTAGGTCACGCCATGGGGTACGTGGGCGAAATTACCGCGGAGGAGTTGGAACAACCCCGGTTCGTGGGCTACGAGCAGGGAGCCATCGTCGGCAAGGAGGGGATCGAGCGCCAGTACGAGACCCTCCTGCAGGGGACCCAGGGAACACGGATCGTCGAGGTGGATGCGTTGGGCAGGGTGGTGGGATCGTTCCGAGGACAGACCGGGAAGCCGGCCACCCCCGGCAGCCCGATCCATCTCACACTGGATCTGGCGCTGATGGAGTGGATCCATCGGATCTTTCCCGACTCCATGCGGGGGGCGGTCGTGGCCCTCGACGTCCAGGATGGAGGAGTGCTGGCCCTCTACTCCAGCCCATCGTATGATCCAAACCTCTTTGTCGGAGGGATCGCACCGGAGATCTGGAGTGATCTAACCTCCGACGAAGCTCGCCCCCTCTACAATCGAACCACCCTCGGCCGCTATCCGCCCGCTTCTCCCTGGAAACTGGCCACCGCTGCTATTGGCCTTCAGCTCGGGGTCGTGACCCCCGAAGAACGAATGCCGGTCCCTTGCCGGGGGGGGATCCAGTTCGGGAATCGGTTCTTCCGCTGCTGGCAGCCGAGGGGCCACGGATCCCTGTCCCTCGCCGACGCCATTCGGCATTCCTGCGACGTCTACTTCTACCAGCTGGGCCTCAGGATCGGCCTGAGTCGGCTCCTGGAGGAGGGGAACCGGATCGGGTTCGGGCGGCAGTGCGGGATCGACCTGCCACAGGAATCCGGCGGGATCTTCCCCGAAGACACTGGATTCTGGGAGGAGCGATGGGGGTATCGGCCCACGGAGGCCGAAGTCCTTAGCCTGGCCATCGGACAGGGCCCGAACTCCCAGACCCCCTTGAGGATGGCCCAGTTCTATCTGGCTCTGGCACGGAATGGGTCGGCACCGGCGCCGCATCTCCTACGTGACGGGGCCGTCGCCGAAGCCTGGAGCCTGAACCTCGATCCCGGGAGCCTTGAGGTCCTCCGGGAAGGCCTTCGAAGGGTCGTAAGGCCTGGGGGCACCGCGTACATGTCTTCGCTCGAGCACTGGGACCTGTTGGGGAAGACCGGCACGGGGGAGAATCCACACGGTCGGGATCACGCCTGGTTTGCAGCCATCGCCGGGCCCTGGAACGAGGATCCCGAGATCGTCGTCGTGGTGCTCGTGGAGTTCGGGGAGAGCGGCTCCCGTACCGCGGCCCCCATCGCCGCCAAGACCGCCGATTACTTCCTGCGCCTGAGATACGGCATCCCCATCGACACGGTACAGACGCTCCGTGAGCACTACATGGTCGGGCGCCCCGCCCCGTGGGCGGCGCGATGACCAGGCTGGTTGCCCGTTGGATGGGGGATCCACCCCTGGTGTCCGGTTTGCTCCTCCTGTCCTTGCTGGGGATCGCCGTTATCTACTCGGCCGGAGTCGTCAACGTCCCGAGCCCCGTGGTGTCCTCGGCCTGGCAGCGGCAGTTGATCTGGTTCGCGATCGCGCTGGCCGCGTTCACGGCGGTCTCCCGGGTCCCGCTCCGCTGGTTGGAGTGGGCTTCCCTCCCTTCGTACGTCGTCGCCGTAATTCTTCTCGCGGCCACGCTCGTGGTGGGCACGGGCCGAGGGACCGCCCAAGGGGTCAAGAGCTGGATCAGTGTCGGTGGCTTCGGCTTCCAGCCGGCGGAGGTGGCGAAGCTGGCTACCATTCTGGCTCTCGCCAGAATCCTCGCCGCCCGTAGCGAGGAGCCGCGTAACCTTCGGGATGTGTTGGCTCCGGTGGCTCTCGTGTGCTTGCCCCTGGGCCTGGTCGTGCTCCAACCCGACCTCGGGACCGCTCTCGCCTTCGTTGGCATCCTGTTCACCGTTCTCTACTGGGCCGGGACTCCGGTTCTCTTTCTGGTCCTCCTGGCGAGCCCCGGATTGGGCTTGATCCTGAGCTTCAATACATGGCTGTGGTCCGCCTACATGCTCGCGATGGTGGGACTGGTGTACCTCCATCGATACCGGCTCTACCTCGTCGAGTCCCTCAGTGTGATCATTGCGAACCTGGCAGCCGGGACCGTCGCGCTACCCCTCTGGCGCTCGCTGGCCACGTACCAGAGGAATCGCCTGCTGGTCTTCCTCGATCCTGGCGTCGATCCGCGTGGGGCGGGCTGGCATCTGATCCAATCGAAGGTGGCGATCGGGAGCGGCGGCATCACCGGGAAGGGCTTCACGCTCGGGACGCAGAAGCGTCTGGCGTTCCTGCCGGAGCAGCACACGGACTTCATCTTCTCCGTCATCGGAGAGGAACTGGGGTTCCTCGGGACGTCGCTCCTTCTGCTGGGATTTGGACTCGTCCTCTTCCGGCTGATCCGGCTGGCGGAGAGAGCGCCGGATCCCTTTGCCGGCCTGGTTCTCTTAGGTATCTTCGGTGCCTGGGTGGTCCACATCTTCGTCAATATCGGGATGACGGTGGGCCTGGTACCGATCACGGGCATACCACTGCCTCTGGTGAGCTACGGCGGCACGTTTCTGCTCATGACCTGGGTCGCTGCGGCATTGGCGGTCCGTCTCGCCGGGGAGGATTAGTTGGCCCCTCGCCCGTGGCTACTCGCAGATCGAGAGCTCCGAGCCCATGGCTTGGTTTCGTAAACAGAAGAAGCCCCTGAAGGCTTCCGACCGGCGCGACCTGCCTGGTGACGTCTTCGAGAAGTGCCAGGGATGCGGGGACATCGTCTATCGGGAGACGCTCACCCAAAACCTGCACGTTTGTCCCAGCTGCGGGTTCCATTTTCGGATTTCCGCGGGGGCGTACCTCCGCCTTCTGACCGACGAGGAGTCCTTCCAGGAGCTCGACGCGGGGATGAGCAGCGGAGATCCTCTGGATTTCACGGATCTCAAGCCCTATCGGGATCGTCTGGTCGCCGCGGAGAAGAAGGTGGGCCGAAACGAGGCCGTCATCACCGGCGAAGGCACCCTCGAGGGAATCCCGGTGTGCCTGGGGGTGATGGACTTCGGCTTCATCGGCGGCTCCATGGGCTCCGTCGTGGGAGAGAAGCTGTCTCGTCTCGGCTTGCGGGCCCTGGAGGCTCGCAAGCCCCTCCTGATCGTGAGTGCGTCCGGGGGCGCGCGCATGATGGAGGGAATCTTCTCCCTCATGCAGATGGCCAAGACGTCATCCGTTCTTGCCCAACTGCACGAGGCGGGAATCCCCTACATTTCAATCTTGACGGATCCCACCACGGGGGGAGTGACGGCTTCGTACGCGATGCTCGGGGACGTGAACCTGGCGGAGCCCGGCGCACTCGTCGGCTTCGCCGGACCTCGAGTCATCGAAGAGACCATCAAGCAAGAGCTTCCTGCGGGATTCCAGAGATCCGAGTTCCTCCTGGAACACGGCATGGTGGACCAGGTCGTGGACCGTCGAAAGATGAAAGCGACCGTCGCGTTGCTTCTGCGTCACATGTACGACGGCCAGGAGGATGGAGGGTGACAGGTCTCCCCGAGCGGATGAGGGCCGCTGGAGGGGAGACCCGTTCCGATCCTTTTCTTCTGCACAGCTTCCCCGCCATTCCCCACGGGGTGCACTGGAGCCTCGAGCGACCCCGGGAGCTCCTGGGCACCGTAGGAGATCCTCAGGAACGCTACCTCTGCCTGCACGTGGGAGGAACGAATGGGAAGGGCTCCGTTGCCGCCGCGTGGACCTCCGTCCTGCGGGCACTCGGTCTCAGGGTGGGTCTATACACATCTCCTCATCTGTGCTCGTTCCGGGAGCGCATTCAGGTCGACGGAATCCCCATCAGCGATGGTTCCGTCCAGGAGGGAGTCGATGCGCTCCGACCGGCCATCGAGCGGCTCCAGCCCTCCTTCTTCGAGGCGGCCACGGCCCTGGCGTTCCTCCACTTCGCACGCAGCGAGGTCGACGTGGCGGTCATCGAGGTGGGGCTGGGAGGGCGCCTGGATGCGACGAATGTGATCCGTCCGGTGCTGTCGGCGGTGACTAACATCGCCATGGATCACGCCGAATACCTGGGGGACAGCCTCCAGAACATCGCCCGGGAGAAGGCGGGCATCATCAAGCCTCACGTTCCCATCGTCACGGCAGAGCGGAATCCCGGCTTGAGAAGGATCCTTTGGGAGTGTGCGGAAGCCCGGGAAGCCCCGTTTCACTGGTTCGACGACCGTCGGCAACTGGGCGATCTCCACGTGAGCCCGGAAGGGACTCTCGCCACGCTGAGTGTCGAGCCCTGGGGTCAGCTCAGGCTGAGGATTCCTCTCCTGGGCGTTCACCAGGCTGTGAACGTGGGACTCGCGGTCCAGGCCCTGGCCTTTCTCCCCGACGAGCTCCGACCCGCCGGAGAGACCGTGGTGAAGGGCGTGGAGAATCTCCGCTGGCCGGGACGGGTGCAGGTGGTGCCCCTGGGGGGTCGCACCTGGGTCTTCGACGTTGCCCATAACGTGGCCGGAGTGCGGGCCCTGGCCGAGACGCTTCCCCATCTCTCGCTCCGTCGACCGGTCGTCGTGCTCGCGGGCATTCTCGGAGACAAGGACTGGCAGGAGATGCTTCCACCTCTGTTCCAGCTCGCCGACGCGGCCGTCCTCACCCAGCCGACCTCGGCGCCCCCGGAGCGTCGGTGGAACCCTTCGGACGTGGCCCGGTCCGTCGGCACCGCCCTCCAACCCGAAGTCGTGATGGATTTCGAAGAGGCGCTGACCCGGGCCTGTGCCTTGGCTGGCGAGGGAACGGTGGTGGTGACGGGCTCGTGTCACACGGTGGGGGACGCCCTCCTGGCGTTGGACATCGTCCCGTTCCAGCAGGAAGCCATGTTGCCGCTGTTCGACGGCTCGGCCTAGATTCGCTGCCATGGCGAGAGTCAGAAACTTCTCCCGGCTTCCGGGCTTTAGAGACTTCACTCCGGAAGACCTGGGGTTCCGCTCCCAGATCTTCGATGCTTGGCGCCGGCTTTCCCGGCGCTACGGCTTTCAGGAGTACGACGGACCTCCGCTGGAGCCGCTGGAGCTCTACGTGGAGAAGAGCGGCGAGGAGATCGTAGGTCAGCTCTATCACTTCCAGGACAAGGGAGGCCGCGACATCTCCCTGCGCCCCGAGATGACGCCGTCGCTGGCCCGAATGCTGGCGGAGCGGAGTCGGTCGCTTCCGAAGCCGATTCGGTGGTTCTCGATCCCTCAGCTCTTCCGATACGAACGACAGCAGCGCGGCCGATTGCGGGAGCATTTCCAGTGGAACGTGGACGTCGTGGGTGAAGCCGACTCCCGGGCCGACGCCGAAGTCCTGGCGGTGGCCATCGACGGCCTGCGGGAGCTGGGCCTCACTGACTCCGACTTCCATGCCCGGGTCTCCGACCGCGGACTTCTCACCGCCATCCTCGGTGCTATTGGAGTGCCGAAGGGGCGCATCCCCAACGCCTTCTCGGCCATCGACAAGGTGGAGCGAGAGCCCCCGGACCGGATTCGAAGTCGATTTCGCGACGAGGTCGGACTGGAGGAGCGCGATGCGGACCGGATCCTCGAGCTGCTGGAGGCCCCGGGACTGGACTCCGTGGAGGAGCGCTTCGGCGGGCTGGACGAGGTCATGGCGCGGGTGGGGGTGATGCGTGACTATCTTGAGGACCTGGGCCACCTTGGAATGGGCCAGTACGTGGACTTCGATCTCTCCATCGTCCGGGGGCTGGCGTACTACACGGGGATCGTCTTCGAGCTGTTCGACCGCCGGGGGACGCTTCGCGCGATCTGTGGAGGTGGCCGCTACGATCGCCTGCTGGAGCTGGTGGGGGGCGATCCTCTTCCGGCCGTGGGCTTCGGAATGGGAGACGTGGTCCTGGGAGAGTTGCTCCAGGAGAGGGGACTCAGGGGGGAATACAAGAGGGAGGTGGATTTCTATATCGTGTCGTTCGGCCGGGAACAGCGAGGGCTGGTCCTGCGGATCGCCCAGGACCTCCGTGGACGAGGACACGGCGTATCCTACGCGCTGCGGGAGCAGGGAGTGCGAAAGCAGCTGTCGGCCGCCGCCGCGGAGGGGGCGAAGAGGGTGATACTCCTTGGCCCGGACGAGGTCTCGCGAGGCCGAGTCCGGATCCGGGACATGACATCGGGAGAGGAGAGCGAAGCGGAGCTCGACCGGGTCGGGGGCTGATTCGTCAAGGGCCGACGCGGGGCTCGGACGCGGAGGGAGCTCGGAAACCGCAATGGAGCCGCATCAGGGGACTCGAGAGGAGATGCGACGGGCCATCCGTCGCCTGAACGCGCTGGAGTACGTCATCCTCCTGGCAGCGGTTCTGCTTGCCCTCGTGGGGGGGGCGCTGGCGGCGTTTCTCATCCGTTCGCTGGCCGGGTTCCCCTTCGGAATCACCTGGGCGGTGGCCTCGGTTCTCCTCTTCGTCTTGCCGGGTGTAGCGGTGTACGGTAGGGAGTTGCGGAAGCGCACGGAGCTCACGGACGGGAATCGAGAACCACGGGCAGGGGAATCGGATGGCGGATGATCGAGGCCTCACGCGGCGAAGCGAAGACTTCGCGGCTTGGTACAACGAGGTCGTGCTGAGGGCGGAACTGGCGGACTACTCCCCGGTTCGGGGGAGCATGGTGATTCGTCCTTGGGGCTACGGCATCTGGGAGAACATGCAGGCGGCCCTGGACCGGGCGTTCAAGGAAACGGGTCACGAAAACGCCTACTTTCCCCTTCTCATCCCGATGAGCTTAATCGAGCGGGAGAAGGAGCACGTTGCGGGCTTTCAGCCGGAGCTCGCCATCGTCACGCACGCGGGTGGGAAGGAACTCGAGGAGCCGCTGGCCATTCGGCCCACCTCCGAGACGATCATCTACTCGATGTATGCGAAGTGGGTCCAGAGCTACCGGGATCTGCCCGTTCTGCTGAATCAGTGGGCGAATGTCATGCGCTGGGAGCTCCGCACCAGGCTCTTTCTGCGCACGGCCGAGTTTCTCTGGCAGGAAGGGCACACGGCGCATGCGACGGCGGAGGAGGCCGAGGACGAAACCCAAATGATCCTAGGGCTCTACCGGAGGTTCATGGAGGATTTCGTGGCGATGCCGCCGGTCACCGGATTGAAGAGCGAGTCCGAGAAGTTCGCCGGGGCCGTGCGCAGCTACGCGTGCGAGTGCATGATGCAGGACAATCGAGCGCTTCAGACGGGTACCTCTCACTTCCTGGGACAGAACTTCTCGAAGCAGTTCGGGCTCACCTTCCAGACGGAGGACGGTCGGGAGGAGTTCGCCTGGAACACCTCCTGGGGGGTCTCCACCCGCATGGTGGGCGGCATGGTCATGACGCACGGCGACGATGTCGGGATCGTGGTTCCTCCCCGTCTGGCGCCGGTCCAGACCGTGGTGATCCCCATCTCCCGCAGTGACGAGGAGCGCTCTGCAGTCCTGACGAAGGCGGACCAGATCGCCGAGCGATTGAGAGAGACCGGCGTGCGCGTTCGGGTCGACGCCCGGGACAACCTTACTCCCGGTGCAAAATTCTACGAATGGGAGCGCAAGGGAGTCCCCTTCCGCGTCGAGATTGGTCCGAAGGACCTGGCCAGGAGCCAGGTAGTCATCGCTCCGCGGGTCGTGGAGGATGGGGCCGGACGGAAGGAGTTCGTTCCGGAAGCGCAGGCGGTTGCGGAGTTCCCCGGGCGGATCGAGGCGTTCCAGGCCCGTCTACTGGATCGTGCTCGGAGGCGGCGGGAGGAGAATTCCTATCGTGGGGTCTCGGACCTCGGCGAGCTGAGGGAGATCATGGAGACGGGTGGTGGCTACGTCTACACGGGGTGGACTGGTGATCCCCGCGTCGAACAACGGGTGAAGGACGAGACGAAGGCCACCATTCGGTGCATCCCGGACCCTGAGTTCCGTTCCGAGACCCCGCCGGAGAAATGCGTCAGCGGAGAAGGAAAGGCCAGATTTGAGGTCGTCTGGGCCCGGGCCTATTGAAACCGGCGCGGAGGTCGCTTCGTCAAGGCATGCCTTCCCTCGCGTCGAAGGTGAGATTCGCTGCGGCGGCTTTCGCCTGTCCGAGCTCGCCAAGCGGTTCGGTACGCCGCTGTACGTGTACGACGTGCGTCACCTGGAGCTCCGGTTCCGGGAGTTCGAGGAGGCCTTCCGACCGCTGGACCTCCTGGTCGCCTACTCGGTCAAGGCGAACGGGAACCTCGCTCTCCTGAGTCGCCTCCACCGCCTCGGGTCCGGAGCGGACATCGTCAGCCTTGGAGAGCTCTTCCGGGCCCGGGCTGCGGGAATCCCGGCCGAGCGAATCGTGTTCGCTGGCGTCGGGAAGACCCGGATGGAGATGGTCGCCGCTCTCCAGGAGGGGCTATACGGGCTGAACGTGGAGAGTGCGGGCGAGCTTCATCTACTCGACGAGGTGGCTCGGGAGCTGGACGTGCGTGCGCCGGTGGCCATCCGTGTGAACCCGGACGTCCTGCCCGCCACGCCTCACGAGTACACGCGCACCGGGCATGCCCACTCCAAGTTCGGTGTTCCCATCGACGAGGCGCTGGAGCTCTATCGATGGGCCGGGACCCGATCGTCCCTCCTCGTGCGTGGCATCGACGTCCACATTGGCTCTCAGATCGTCGACCCAGAACCCTACAGCGAGGCGCTGAGCGCGGTCCTTGCGGTGGTGGATCGCCTCCAGGGAGAGGGAATCTCCCTGGAATACATCGACCTGGGTGGGGGTTACGGGGTGAAATATGACGGGGAAGAAGAGTTCCCTCTGAAGGCATTCGCAGAGGCCGTGGTCGCCGCGTTGAAGGGTAGGAAGCTCCGCTTGGTGCTCGAGCCGGGCAGGTACCTGGTGGGTGAAGCCGGGGTGATGCTGACGCAGGTGCTCTATGTCAAGCGATCCGGCGGGAAGGTCTTCGTGATCTCCGACGGCAGCATGACTGAGCTCCTCAGGCCGAGCCACTATGGCGGCTACCACCTGATCGAGCGGGTCGTCGAGGACGAGTCGGCGCCCATGGAATTGGTGGACATCGTCGGTCCGGTCTGCGAATCCGGAGACTTCCTCGCCCGTGACCGGCTGATTCGCCTGCCCCAGCCAGGAGACTTCCTGGCGGTGCGCACCGCGGGAGCGTACGGCTTCACCATGGCGTCGAACTACAATGCCCGCCCGCGCCCCGCCGAGGTCCTGGTGGATGGTGAGGAGGTGGTACTCGGGCGCCACCGGGAGAAGCTGGAGGACCTGATCCGGGGCGAAGTCCCACAGGACGGGGTCCCGGGGTCACTAACTGCTCCCCTGGGTGGGACATCTTCCCCGAAAAGGGACTGACCCCGTCCCCGCGGGGCGACCTTTCCTACCGCGCCGGGACCGACCGGTTGCGAGCGGCTCTCTGCATCCGACGGCCCGACACCCTCCTCGCTTCAGCCGACGACGGCGTCCGCCTCCACCTCGATCAGCATGTCAGGGTGGATGAGGCTGCGAATCTCCACCATCGTGGTGGCCGGAGGATGGTCCCCGAATAGCTCCCGGTGGGCTCGTCCGAACTCTTCCCAGCGGCTGATGTCGGTCACGTACATCCGGGTGCGGACCACCTGCGGGAGCCCCGCTCCCAGCGCTTCCAGGGCTCGCTGGATGATCTCGAAGCAGCGCAGGGCCTGAAGGTAGCCGTCGCCCGGTGACTCCACGCCGCCGTCCCGGGCTACCGGTGCCGTTCCGGTGACGTAGATCCTGTTCTCGGCACGCAGGGCCCGGCAATAGCCGACCTGGCTCTCCCAGGGCGCGCCGCTGAAAGTGCGCTGAAACTCCACGTCCTGTCCTCCGCGGTTGAATTCGCGCTTTGGGTTGTCACGGATCTTGCATTGCTTCGATATTCTGAGGCGCATCGCGGAGGAGTCTCGATGCGCCGACACCTACCCACGAAACGAAATATCGGAGGACCGGAATGCGAAAGGGACCTGCGGGGTTGATCGCGGTTCTCGGGCTTCTGTGTGTGGCTCCCGCAGAGGCTCAGGTGGCCTGGGACGCACCCCTACTTCTCAGCCCCGCGCCGGTGGGCGGTGTGGGAATCCATCTCGTGGAGGTCTGGCCGTGCGACGAGATCGGCGCCCTCCTCACCTGGAGGGACGGTGGTGCACCGTCCGGGTTGGGCTTTCGGGTAGGGCTCGCCGAGGACTGCGGCGGGGACCTGGCGGGATACGGGGGCATCGACTTCACCGTGCCCTGGATCCAAGCCAGCGAGGATTTCCCCCTGGACGTGGTGTGGTTTGTGGGAGGCGGCATCGGGATCGGTGACGACATCCTCCTGAGCTTCCCCTTCGGGGTGTCCCTGGGTCGGGCGCTGGATCTCGAGGACGTGGTGTTCGTTCCCTATGTTTCGCCCCGACTGGTTCTCGATGCCTGGTTCGGAGACGACGGTCCCGGGCGGAATGATGACGACCTCGAGCTCAACTTCGTCGTGGACCTGGGGACCGACATCGTTCTCAGCGACGCCTTTACGTTGCGGTTCGGAGCCTCGCTGGGTGACCGCGAGGCCCTCGCCATCGGGATTGCCTTCGGATCACCGCTGTAGGCGGTCGCAGGCTCCGGTAGTCGTTGGGGGGCGGGCCCTTCGACCACCTCCGTCACTCCCCCCGGGGCTAGTGGGAGACCGGAGAACCCTCCGTTCCGGATCTCACGATGACCGGGGGCGTTCAGGACGGGGCGGCCACGGAGGCCTCGCTTCGGGGAGGCGCGCCGCTTGGGGTGAGACCCCCGGGCTCAGGGAGTGGACCGCTCGTAAGAACTGTCGGCCTGCAGTCGGAGCGTGGTGAGCGCCGAGTCCACCGCGGTCCAGATCTCACTCATGAGCTCGATGTTCCGCCCGTGAACCTCCACGAATTCCAGCAGATCCTCCTCGCTCACGCCCTTCTCGGCGAGGATTCGCGCGCGATCGGGGACGCCGATCTTGCCGGAGTCGGTTCCCAGGGCCGCGACCCTCAGGTCGATGTAGGTGGAAAGGAAGAGCTCGCGATTGATCGTGAGCGCTTCCTCGGGACTGACTTCGTCTCCCGAGCAGGCCATCGACGGAACGACGAATACCAAACCCGTCAGAATGGCGGCCCGGAGGCGTCGAGTCGCAGCTCGGCGTCGAAGAAGGCCTTCGGGGGTCGATCGGATCATGATGAACGTCGCTCGGTGTGCGGTGAATGCCGGCAGAAGGTGAATCGGGAAGTCCTTGTCTGTCAAGGAGGAAGGCCCCCCCGGGATTCGTTGCGGCTACCGTGTGGGGGAAGGTAGTTTGGCGTCCTCGTGCGATGCATCACGGACGGTTCCGCTGTAGAGCCGCAGAGCGACCGATCACATGCTGCGTGGTCTCTTCGACCCGCGGAGGGAAGAGCCGAATCTGCCATGGGGAATCTGCTCCAGGAGTTCCGAAGGTCGGGCCTTGCCCTCGCCGGGCTGGCGCTGATCGCCTCCCCTGCCGTTGCGCAGGGACCGCCCTCACCTGCAGACGTCCTCGGGTACGACCTGGGGGAGCGCTTCACGGACGTGTCGGGGGTGAATCGCTACGTGCGCGCCCTCGCGGACGAGTCGGATCTGGTTTCGGTGGAGGTCTACGGAGAGAGCGTGGAAGGGCAACCTCTCGTTCAGGTAGTGGTCGCCAGCGGGCCCCATCGTGCCCGTCTCGAAGAGATCCTCGAGGAGAATACCGAGCTGACCGATCCGCAGACGCCGGCGAGCCGCGCGGCCGAAATCGCGGCCCGAAACCCGGCCGTCACGTACTTCTCGTACGGGATTCACGGTAGCGAGAGCTCCTCCAGCGAGGCGGCGATGTGGACCGCCTGGGACCTGGCTCGGGGAGCAGCCGAGGTGTCGGGAGTGTTGGACTCGGTGGTCGTGGTTCTGGATCCCGTGGTGAATCCCGACGGCCGGGAGCGGTACGTCACCTGGTTCCGGGGGGCCCGCGGCACCACTCCCAACTCTAATCGAGAAGCCCGGGAACACAGGGAGCCGTGGCCCGGCGGAAGGTTCAACCACTACCTGTTCGACCTGAACCGGGATTGGGCCTGGTGGACGCAGCCGGAGACGCGAGCACGTCTGGAACGATGGACCCGCTGGAATCCCCAGGTGCATGTGGATTTCCACGAGATGTCCTACTCGTCCAGCTACTTCTTCTTCCCCGCCGCTCGGCCCGTCAACCCGATCTACCCGGAGCACACGCTGGAGTGGGGACGCCGCTTCGGGGAGGCCAATGCACGGGCGTTCGACCGGGAAGGATGGCTGTATTTCACGGGTGAGAACTACGACCTGTTCTATCCAGGATACGGGGATTCCTGGCCCTCCCTGCTCGGGGCGATCGGGATGACCTACGAGCAAGCGGGCGGCGGAGTCGCCGGTCTGGCGGTGGAACGACCCGATGGCTCGATGCTCACCTTGAGAGACCGGGCGATGCATCACCGGACGTCGGGAGCGGCGACGCTCCGCACGGTGCACGGCGGCAAGACCGAGCTGCTCCAGGGCTACGCGGAGTTCCACCGCTCCGTGGCCTCGGGGTTGTCGGACGTGCTCCTCGTGCCGGAAGAGGACCGGGGCGCCAGCCAGGCACTGATCCGGCTCCTGAAGGACCAGGGAATCCGGGTGGAAAGGGCGACCCGGAGCTTCCGGTCGGATGCTCGCCCTCATCCGGGCTTTGGGCCCAGGACCGAGTTTCCCGCTGGCACGTTCCGGGTCCCGGCGGATCAACCCCGCGGCCGCCTGGCGTTTGCCCTTCTGCGGCCGGAGAACCGCCACGACGCCGAATGGGCCTACGACATCACGTCCTGGGCGCTTCCCTACGCGTTCGGGGTCGAAGCGCACCTGGCCGAGCGTATCCCGGAGGCGGGATGGGCGGAGGTGGGTGGAGGGGAGGTTGGGGGCCCCGGCGAGGGAACGGGTCCGTCCGGGTCCGAGCCATATGGATATCTGCTCGAGCCTGGATTCGCCACGGCCCCGGCGCTGGTCGACTTCCTCCAGATGGAAGGCCGCGCCTATGTCCTGGCGGATACCTTCACGCTCGAGGGAGAGCGATATCACCGCGGGACCGTCTTCGTCCCTCGAGGGCGCAACCAGGATCTGGATAGGAAGATCCGGGATTCGGGCCTCGCGCTCCACGCCGTGCCCGTGTCCACCGGGCTTACGGAGGGTGGGGCGGACCTGGGGACGGGTGACGCCCGGCCCCTGGAAATGCCCAAGGTCGCGCTGCTGGGAGGAGAGGGCACGTCTCCAACCTCGTTTGGCGCACACTGGTTCTTCCTGGAGCGAAGGCTGGGAATGCCCTTCGACGCCGTGAACGCTGAGGACGTTTCAGCGCTGGACCTGGAGGGCTACGACGTCATCGCAGTCCCCTCGGCCACGGGAGAGCTGACCCGGCGGCTCGGCGAAGGTGGCATGGAGGCTCTCGACGGGTGGGTCCGCGGAGGGGGCACCCTCGTTGCGGTGGGGAGGGGTGCTCAGCGGCTGGCTGGACCCA
The DNA here is from genome assembly GCA_039586555.1 of Gemmatimonadota bacterium. Classification (GTDB taxonomy): domain Bacteria; phylum Gemmatimonadota; class Gemmatimonadetes; order Longimicrobiales; family Gaopeijiaceae; genus JBDHKE01. The sequence continues at coordinate 17,873 of JBDHKE010000024.1, forward strand.
TCGCGGGAGTCGAGGAGCGATCGGCTCTGGAGGAGGATGAGGAGCCGGAGAGAGGCCGTCGACTGGCGCGGGCGCTGCGGACTCGCGAGGAGCGAGAGCAGGAGCGGTGGCGCGATCGCATCCCGGGGACCATTCTGACCGTGTCCCTCGATCCGCGGCATCCGCTGGCTTTCGGAACGGGCGTCGCGGGCGGCTCCCGCCTGTTCGTGCTTTCCAGCGGTGTTGGATTCGAGCCGGACGAGGACTTCGAATCCGTGGCCCACTTCCCGCAAGGGCTGGAACGAATCAGCGGGGTCATCTCGGAGGAAAGTCTTCGTCGGCTGCGTCGGAGCACGTGGCTTCTTCAGAAACAAGTCGGCCGCGGGAAGGTCATCCTCTTCGCCGACGACCCCCTCTTTCGCATGTTCTGGCACAGTGGGTTTCAGCCGTATGCAAACGCCATTCTGGTGGCGCCGGCCTTCTGAAACAGCACGGTGGAACTGCCGGCGCAGACGCCGTGCCGCAGACGGCAGAAGCCTCTCAGGGTCCGGGCCCCATCGCTTCCGGGGATCGTGACGGTGGAGCACAGGGTAGGGTTCGTGGGAAGATGTGACGACCCCGCGAGCGAGCGTCAGGCAAGAGAGAACGATAGAACGAGCCCCTCCCCCATTTGGACGAGTATCCCGGGGCGAGAGGCGCTGGAATCGAGAGGAAGTGCCATGTTGGCCAGCGTGAGAAGCCGCACGTTCCGGGTCCTGCCCGTCACCCTGTTGCTTGCCTGCGCGGTGAATCCCGCCACGGGTCGGCGCCAGCTCTCGTTCATCGGCGAGGGCCAGGAGATTCAGATGGGCCAGGAGGCGGATGCCGATATCGTGGCCAACTTCGGCCTGCACCCTGACGAGGAGCTGCAGCGCTACGTCCAGGAGTTGGGCGAGCAGCTCGCCGCCCTCTCCGAGCGACCCGATCTCCCCTGGACCTTCCGCGTCCTTGATGACCCCACAGTCAACGCCTTCGCCCTTCCTGGCGGATTCATCTACGTGACCCGCGGGATTCTGACCCACATGAGCTCCGAGGCTGAGCTGGCAGGGGTCCTGGGCCACGAGATCGGGCACGTGACCGCCCGCCACTCTGTGAACCAGATGAGCCGGGCTCAGCTCGCTCAGATCGGCCTGGTGGCCGGCATGCTCATCAAGCCCGAGCTTCAGCAGTACGCGGGGCTCGCAAGCCAGAGCCTCGGGCTTTTGTTCCTCAAGTTCGGTCGTGACGACGAGCGGGAGGCGGACCTCCTGGGCTTCCGCTACATGACCCGAGGCCGCTACGATCCCCGGGCTCTGGCCGGGGTGTTCCGAATGCTGGACGGGGTGACCGGCTCGGGATCGGGTCGTATCCCGGAGTGGCTGTCCACCCACCCCGCTCCCGAGAACCGCGAGGCCTGGGCAGTCCAGGCCGTGGCGGAGGCAGGGGAGGATTACTCGTCGCACCTGGTGCGCTCGAACGATTTCGTCGAGCGACTGGATGGGATGGTCTTCGGGGCCAACCCCAGGGAGGGCTACTTCAAGGAGAGCCTCTTCGTGCACCCGGACCTGGCCTTCCGGATGGACTTTCCTGCAGGCTGGGCCACTGCGAACCAGCGGAACTCCGTACAGGCCCTAAGCCCGAACCAGGACGCGCTGCTGGTGCTCACCATCGAGAACGTGGCGGATCCCGGCGCGGGGCGTTCCTCGTTCCTGAGTCAAGAAGGAGTCTCCCCCCTGGGGCGCTCGGATCGATCCGTCAACGGGCTCCCGGCCGCCTGGGCGGAGTTCGAGGCCGAGACGCAGGACGGGCGGCTCCAGGGACTCGTCACCTTCGTTTCCTACGGTGGCAACGTCTACCGACTCCTGGGCTACGCCGCGGCGTCGGGGTGGTCGAGGCAGGCTGGAGCCGTGGAGGGCTCCATCTCTAGCTTCGCTCGTCTGACCGACCGTTCGGTGCTCGCCGTGGACCCACGGACGGTCGATGTGGTCCGGGCCGATCGGTCGATGACGCTAGCCGACTTCGTCAGCCGGTACCCGTCATCGGTGCCGGACGAGACCGTTCGCCTCATCAACCACGGCTTCGAGGATGGAAGAATCCCGGCCCGTGCCCTGGTGAAGCGGGTGGTGGGCCCGCGGGATTGGCCCTAGGCCCTCCAGGGGGGTCACGCCGAGCCTCGCGACCCCCCAGAATCTGGTCCGGATCTTGAACCTTCCTCCCCGGTAGCGTAAGCACGACAAGAACTTGCGGCCTTTTTGGCCGTCGTGTCGCGAATAGGGGAGGCCGCCTACTGCCAAAGCGGCAGCTGTCGGTTCCCGAGGTGACGGATTGACCATGCTGAACGCGGAACGACTCACGGTGAAGGCGGCGGAAGCCGTGCAGGCAGCGGCGGAGGAATCGCGCCGCCGGTCCAACGCTCAGATCGAGGGTTTGCACCTACTGCACGCGCTGCTGAACCAGAATGAGGGAATCGTCACTCCGGTGCTGCAGAAGATCGGGGTGCAGGTGCCTCTGGTGCGGAATCGCGTGGAGGAGGCCCTGGATCGTCTGCCGCGGGTGAGTGGAGGGGCGGAGCCGCGTCTTTCCCGGGACCTGTCCCGGGCCATGGACGTGGCGGAGGAGCGGGCTCGCCAGCTGCAGGACGAATACGTATCGACGGAGCACCTCCTCCTGGGTCTGGCAGAGGAGCGGGGGGACGGCGGACGCATCCTCAACGAGGCCGGTGCCACCGGAGAGACGGTGGGGGAGGCCCTCGCGGCGGTGCGAGGAGCACACCGGGTTACCGACCAGACTCCCGAAGACAAGTACCGGGCACTGGCGAGGTACAGCCGGGACCTCACCGAACAGGCCCGTCTCGGCAAGCTGGACCCCGTCATCGGACGTGACGAGGAGATCCGGCGGGTCATCAAGGTCCTGGCGCGCAGGACGAAGAACAATCCCGTGCTGATCGGCGAGCCGGGGGTGGGAAAGACGGCCATCGTCGAGGGACTGGCCCAGAGGATCGTTGCTGGGGACGTGCCCTCCACACTGGCCGACAAGAAGCTCGTGCAGCTCGACATCTCCGCGATGCTGGCAGGAGCCAAGTATCGGGGCGAGTTCGAGGAGCGGATGAAGGCGGTCATGAAGGAGATCATAGAGGCCGAGGGCCGATTCGTCGTATTCCTGGACGAGCTTCACACCATCGTGGGAGCGGGCGCGGCCGAGGGAGCCGTGGATGCCGGCAACATGCTGAAGCCAGCCCTCGCTCGCGGTGAGCTTCGGATGGTGGGCGCCACGACCCTGGACGAATATCGGAAGCACGTGGAGAAGGACGCCGCCCTGGAGCGACGCTTCCAGCCGGTGTACGTGGCACCGCCCTCGGTGGAGGATACGGTTGCCATCCTCCGGGGCTTGAAAGAGCGCTACGAGGTTCACCACGGAGTGCGTATCACGGACGATGCCCTCATCGCCGCAGCGAGACTGTCGGATCGCTACATCGGGGGTCGGTTCCTCCCGGACAAGGCCATCGACCTCATGGACGAGGCGGGGAGCCGGCTTCGTATCGAGATCGACTCGCTTCCTCAGGAGATCGACGAGGTGGAGCGACGGATCACGCAGCTTGAGATCGAGAAGCAGGCCCTGGCGAGCGAAGAGGATCCACACGCGCAGGAGCGGAAGTCCGGCATCGAAGCGGAGCTGGCCGAGCTCCGGGAGCGAAGCAGTCTCATGAAGGCCCGGTGGTCGGCCGAAAAGGACGTGATCGGCCGGATTCGGGAGTTGAAAGAGCGGATCGACGAGCTGCGCATCGAGGCCGATCGCGCCACCCGAACCGGGAATCTGGAGCGGGCGGCGGAAGTGCAGTACGGGGAGATCCCCAGGGCAACACGGGAGCTCGGGGAGGCTGAAGCTCGACTTCTGGAGCTGCAGAAGGAGGGGAGATTCCTCAAGGAGGAAGTGGACGCCGACGACATCGCGGTGGTCATTTCGGAGTGGACCGGGATTCCGGTAACGCGTCTGATGGAGTCCGAACGGAAGCGGTTGACTCACCTGGAGGGGCTCCTGGGTCGAAGGGTCATCGGACAGGGCGAGGCTCTCGCCGCGGTGTCCAATGCCGTCCGGAGGGCTCGGGCGGGCCTGCAGGACCCCAATCGCCCCATCGGTTCGTTCATCTTCCTGGGCCCCACCGGCGTGGGGAAGACCGAGACAGCCAGGGCACTGGCCGAGTTCCTGTTCGATGACGAGCGAGCCATGGTGAGGATCGACATGTCGGAGTACATGGAGAGACACGCCGTGGCCCGCCTCATCGGGGCTCCTCCCGGTTATGTGGGATACGAGGAGGGAGGACAGCTGACCGAGGCCGTCCGCCGGCGGCCTCACGCGGTGATCCTGTTCGACGAGGTGGAAAAGGCCCACCCGGAGGTTTTCAACGTCCTGCTACAGATCCTGGACGACGGTCGGTTGACGGACGCTCACGGTCGCACGGTGGACTTCACCAACACCGTGATCATCATGACCTCCAACATCGGGAGCCAGTACATCCTCGAGCGGACGGGTAGCCTGGATTGGAGCGCCATCGAGGACACAGTTCGCAAGGAGCTTCACGGGGTCTTCCGGCCCGAGTTCCTCAACCGCGTGGACGACGTCATCATTTTTCGCCCCCTCGACCGGGAGGAGCTGCGGCGGATCGTGGAGCTACAACTCGAGCGCGTGATGGAGCTCGCCCGGGAGCTAGGTGTGGTGTTGGACGTGACCGACGAGGCCATGGACGTCATCGCCGAGGCTGGCTACGATCCGGCCTTTGGTGCCCGGCCACTCAAGCGGGCGATTCAGCGGCTGGTGCAAGATCCCCTCGCCATGGACCTGCTCGAGCACGCGGCTCCCGAAGGCACGCGCATTCGCCTGACACCCTCCGGGAGTGGGACCCATCTGTACTTCGAGCGGATGCGGGACAAGCCGGAGCCGGCGGCTTGACGGGGGTGCCGGGCTTGGCCTAAGCTCCGGCGGCGGCTGCCGCCGGAACCCCCGCCGGGGGCTCCCACGGCGCCAGCGGCGAGCGGCAGATTCCAATCAGGGAGACATGGAGGGCGCGATCTCTGGGTCGAGAGGGATCCTCCCGCGGCTTGCGAGCCCGCTGGGACTTGTCCTGGTCCTGACGGTGGGTTGCGCGACCCAGCCGGTGGGTCCCGAGAACATGAACGCGGTGGGCGCGATGCTCACCGTGGAGCGGTTCCTTCAGGCCGCGAACGACAGGGATCTCGATGCCATGTCCGGTCTCTTCGGAACCGCGGACGGACCGATCCGGAACGAGACCGGCAACACGTTCACCTGCGCGTTCAAGCGGATCGGGTCGTGGATCGGCCTCGCAAGTCGATGCTTGAGGCGGACCGAGGTGGAGTTGCGGATGAACGCCATCGCGCTCCTCCTCAGGCACGACGACTACCGTGTCCTGTCGGAGGACCGCGTCGCCGGAAGGGAGCATCCCACGACGCGAATCGGGTTGCTGCTCACGGCGGGGGAGAGGGAGTTTCCCGACGTTCCCTTCTTCGTGGTGCGAAGCTCCGGGGGCAATTGGCTGATCGAGGAGATCGGCCTCACGGAGATCACGGGTCGGTAGATTGGACGACCTCCACCAGCTCCACCAGGACGCCGGAGGTGCTCTTCGGGTGAAGAAACGCCACCCGGTGACCACGGGCACCCGGGCGGGGGGACTGGTCAATGAGCTGGTATCCCTCCCGGCGGAGGCGATCCAGGGTGGTTCCCAGGTCCGATACGCGGTAGGCGACGTGGTGGAGTCCAGGTCCGCGACGGGCCAGAAAGCGAGCCACGGTGCCCTCCGGATCCAGGGGCTCGAGGAGCTCGAGGGCCCCGATGAACGTGACCCGGACCCCCTGTCGGGGAAGCTCCTCCACCGGGGAACTCCTGAGGCCCAGGAGGCGTTCGAAGAGGGGTACCGCCTCGTCCAGTGAGGCCACGGCGATGGCAACGTGGTCGTGACTCAAGGGTTCCATTGGAGCTCTCGATGGTCGGCCCGACGGGACCTTGGAGCATTGTGAACCTCGTGCGGGCGCACGAGCCTACATGTACAAGGAGAGAAGAAGAATGGCCAGCGATTCGGTCATGACCGTGACGGATCAGACTTTCTCCGAAGAGATCGAGGGCTCCGACGGTCTTTCGATCGTGGACTTCTGGGCGGTGTGGTGCGGACCCTGCCGGTTCGTGGCGCCCATCATCGACGAGCTGGCGGAAGAGTACGGGGAGCGGCTGAGGGTTGCCAAGCTCGACGTCGACTCCAACCCCATGACGCCCAGCAGGTTCGGCGTTCGCTCCATTCCCAGCATCCTGTTCTTCAAGAACGGGAAGCATGTAGACACCGTGATCGGGTTGGTGCCCAAGCCGCACCTGGAGCTCAAGATCAAGCAGCATCTGGAGAACTGATTCGACGGGTCTCGCCGGTCTTCCAAAGGCGAGACCCACGGTGGACCCGGGGGAGCCCGGCCCGGACAGGGATGTTCGGGCCGGGCGATCTGTTTTGGATTATACTTCGCCATGGCCACCCTGTACCTCGTCAGCACGCCCATCGGGAACCTCGCGGACATCACGGCGCGCGCCGTTGAGATCCTCGGCACAGTTTCCCGCATACTCTGTGAGGACACGCGACGAACCCGGATTCTTGTGGACCACCTGAAGGTTCGGGCGCCTCTGACCTCCCTCCACGGCCACAACGAAGCGTCCCGGGTGGGGCGGATCCTTGGCTGGCTCGAGGAAGGGCTGGATCTGGCGCTGGTTTCGGATGCGGGCACGCCTCTGCTCTCCGATCCGGGCGCCAGGGTCGTGCGCGCGGCCCTGGACGCGGGCCACGCGGTAGTTCCCATCCCAGGCCCCTCCGCCCTTCTGGCTGCCGTCGTGGTCTCCGGCCTTCCGTGCGACCGGTTCGCCTTCCTTGGCTTCCTCCCGAGGAAGGGGACCGAGCGCACGCTCCTGCTCGAGAGGATTCGGGACAGCCTGGAGACACTGGTTCTGTTCGAGTCACCGGGGCGGCTTCCGGCTCTGCTCGAGACGCTGACGCAGTGGTGCGGTCCTGATCGAGCCGTGGCCGTGGCAAGGGAGATGACCAAGCTTCACGAGAACGTCTTTCGCGGAACATTGTCCGAAGCGGTCCACTACTACCTCGAAGCCCCCCCCAGGGGCGAGGTCACGGTCGTCATCGGGCCATCGGACGGGGGCGACCACTCCGACGAGATCGACCTCGCCGCAGCCGAAGCACTGGGCCGAGCTCTGCTGGCTCAGGGACTCCGTTCGGGTGAGACGGCTCGCGAGATCTCCAGGAGGCTGGGCATATCCCGGAACATGGCGTATCGACTTCTCCAGTCTCTTCGTCGGGAAGGATCGGAAGCCCCGTGAGCATCCTCTCCATCACCGCGCTGGTTCTCTCCGGCCTTGCCCTGGGGTCGGGAAGGCCGACGTCGTTTTTCGAGGGCGCCGGAACGGGGGCCGACACCCTGGTGGTCGCCCGGCTTCATTACGAGGGAGGGGGGGATTGGTATGCCAACCCCTCTTCTATCCCTAACCTCCTTCGTGCCATCGGTGAGAGAACGGGGCTGCGGGTAGCCCAGCGGGAAGTGACGGTCAAACCCCTGGATCCGCGCCTTCGGGACTTCCCGTTTCTTTACATGACCGGACACGGAAACGTGCGCTTCACCCCGGAAGAGCGAGAGGCCCTCAGGGAGCACCTGTTGGAGGGTGGCTTCCTTCACGCTGATGACAACTACGGTTTGGACGAGTCGTTCCGGCGGGAGATCCAGGCCCTATTCCCGGACCGGGAGCTGACCGAGCTCCCCGCGGACCATCCCGTCTTCCACCTGATGTACGAGTTCCCGGATGGGCTCCCCAAGATCCATGAGCACGATGGCCAGGCGCCCCGGGCGTTCGGGATCTTCCACCAGAGTCGCCTCGTCGTGTTCTACAGCTACGAGTCGGATCTGGGGGACGGGTGGGAAGATCCGGGGGTCCACGGTGACCCCGAGGAGGTCAGGGAGCGAGCTCTCCGCATGGGCGTCAATCTGTTTCTCTATGCTCTCAGCCAGGGAACGCCCTGATGTCCACCGGGACCGCTTCGCCGGAGGTGATGGGGCCGGGGGGTGAGAGAGGCGTGGCCCACGTCGTCAGGCACGTTCGTGGCCATCTGACGCGTAGGCTTCGCCTGGCCCTGTTTCTCTGGAGTGGCGCTGGCCTGGCGGCCCTTCTGGCGGTGGCCTGGATCTGGGCGGGTCCCACCGGCTGGGCCCAGGGATCGCCCGTGCCGATGGCCCTGGACCTCCTGGGCCTGGGTGCTCTACTCGGTCTCGTTGTGGGCCTCCTGGCAGCACCGGGGAGGTGGCTGCGTGAGGCCCGGTTGGCGGCCGCGATGGAGGAGGCGGCCGGACTCGCTCCTGGGAGTGTGCTGGGCTCGCTGGAGCTTTCCCGATCCGTTCCCCCGGGGGTGTCGCTGTCTCTGGTGCGTCAGGCCCAGCGGGGGGTGGCCCAGCGGCTGGGAGACAAGCCCTCCCGACTGGCCGGGACCCTGGGCAGCCAAACCTCTGCGTGGCTTCGGCGCGGCGCGCTGGCAGCCCTTCTCTCCAGCTTCCTGCTGTTGTCGCTGGCCTTCACCTCACCGGGCCGCACGCGGGGCGCTCTCTCCGGTCTCGGGGATCCCATCGAGATGTCTTCGGCGCCGGTGCTGTCTCCGCTCCGGGTCTCTCCGGGTACCGTCCGGGTCCCCCGGGGCTCGCCTCTGGAAATCCTGGTAGAGGGTCCTGGACGTCGGCAGCTCATCCTCCACTGGCAGGCGGTGGGCGACGTCCTGCAGAGCTCGTCTCGGGAGACGGCGGATGGCCGGGCGCGATTTGCCTTGCCGGAGGTCTTCGTATCGCTGGAATACTGGGCGAGCGCGCCGGATGGAGCCCAGTCCCCGCACTACACGGTCACTCCTGAGGATCCCCTGTACCTGGCCGAGCTCTCCGTGGATCTCACGTTCCCGTCCTACACGGGCCGCGCCCCGGAGCGGTATGGGGGCGATCTTCCCCCGCTCGTGATACCGGTGGGCACGCGAGTTCAGGTGAACGGGCGAGTCAGCGGACCTCTCGTGGAGGCCGTGCTGAGGCCCAGAGCAGAAGGTGCTGAAGAGCTGGACCTGGAAGTGGATGGGGCCCGATTCCAACTGGGCTGGGCTCCTACTCGCAGCGGCATCTACGACTGGATGTTCCGCAGCCCCGACGGCCAATTTCCCCGGTCCCCGGCGGATCCCCTGGAGCTCGTTCTCGTGCGGGATTCCGCGCCCTCCATCGACGTCGTGTTCCCCGGCCGGGATACGGTTCTCCCTCTGGCTCTCCGACAATCCCTGGTCATCGAAGCGAGAGACGATTACGGGATGACCGAGCTGGAGCTGGTCGCCTTTCGGGTGTCATCCTTCGGAGAGAGAGGACAGCCGCTTCTCGAGTCCCTTCCGGTGGCCGGGGCCCGACGCCTCATCGCCCGTCCGGTGCTGGACGTTTCCGGATGGCAGCTGGTCCCGGGCGACACGGTCCGGTACTTCGCCCGGGTTCGGGACAACTCGCCCCGCGGGCAATGGGCGGAGAGCCCCACCTTCGCACTCTGGGTACCCAGTTCAGCAGAGCTTGGTTGGGAGGCCCAGAGAAGGCTCGAGGAGGCTGCCTCCCGCCTCGAAGAGCTGGCGCGGCAGGCCACGGAAGCGGAGGAATCCGCTCGGGATCTGGAGCGCCGCACCCGGCGGAGGGAGGCAGGGGACGACCGCTCGAGCGGTCGTTCCCCCGGGGGACAGGGGGACCCTCTGGACTTTCAGGAGCGGGAAGAGGTCCAGCAGGCCCTCGGCCAACAGGAGGGGGTGGCGGATGAGGTGGAGCGGCTGAAGAGCGAGCTCCGGGAGATGTCCGAATCGCTGGCGGATGCCGGATACGCCGACCCGGATCTGCGGCAGGACCTCCGCGAGCTCCAGGAGCTCCTCGAAGAGATGGCCACTCCCGAGCTTCGTCAGGGGCTGCAGGAGCTGGCGGAGTCGCTGGACCGAATGGACCGGAGTCAGACCCAGCAGGCCATGGAGTCCGTCTCCGAGGCGCAGGGCGATCTCAGGAGACGCCTGGAAGAGTCCCTGGATCGTTTCCGCAGGGCCGCCGCCGACCAGGAGGTCCGGGCAGCGACCCGGGAGGCCGACGGGCTCGCACGGGAGCAGGAGCTCATGGCCGGGACCATGCGGGAAGGAGGAGATCTGGATCGGCAGGCGAGCCAGCAGGAGGAGCTGCGGGAGAGGACCGAGGGCCTGGAGAGCCACCTGGAGAACCTGGATCAGCGGCTGTCGGAGCTGGGTGAGCAGGCTGCCGGACAGGAAGCGGAGAAGGCGGGAGAGGGGACCCGCTCCGCCCAGCGGTCCATGGCCGATGCGGCTCGTCAGGCGAGGGCCGGTGATTCGCGGGGCGCCTCGGAGTCGGCGGACGAGGCGGCCGAGACGTTGCGGCAAACGGCGGACCAGCTACGCCAGAGTGGGGAGGAGGGAGAGCGGCGGGAAGGTGAAGCGACTCAACGCGCGCTCCAAAGAGCGGCGGGTGACGCCCTTTCTCTGGCTCGGCGCCAGGAGGAACTCCGTCAACGGATGGGTGATGCCGGCCCGGAGGAGATGTCCGAGATGCGGGGCGAGGAAGGTGCGTTGCTGGAGGGTGTTCGGCGCATGTCGGAAAACCTGGGTCAGGACCTGGGTGAATCTCCCTCCATGAATCGCCAGATGTCGGGGACGGCGGGCCAGGCGATGCAGGCCATGCAGGAGACGCTGCGGGCCATGGAAGACCCGCGGAGCAGTGGTTCTTCGCCTCAGGCCGCGGCCGAGGAGGCCCTGGACGCTCTGAACCAGCTCGCTTTGCAGGCTATGGTCAGTGCCCAGGAGGCGCAACAGGGTGAGGGCAGTGCCGAGCAGATGATGCAGCGGATCGAAGCCCTCGCCCAACAACAGGGGGACCTGGCTGGGGACGCCAGCTCCCTCATACCCCTGGAGTTGTCCGCGCAAAGCATGGCCGGGCAGGTCCAGCAGCTGGCGGAGGGTCAGGAGACGGTGGCGAGCGATCTGGACGAGCTTGCCCGGGAGCCCGGGGCCGGTGAACAGGCCCTGGGTGACCTGGAGGCCATGGCGAGGGAAGCGCGGGAGCTGGCGGACCGCCTGGCCGGCGGACGACTGGAGCCGGAGACCCTGCGCCGTCAGGAGCGTCTGTTCCACCGCCTCCTGGACGCGGGGCGGACGCTGGAGCGGGAAGAACGCTCCGAGGAGCGTGAGTCCCGAACGGCTGGGGCCGTCGAAGCCCGGGACGTGCCGGCTCTGACCCCGGAAGTGCTGAACGCGCTCCAGTACGCATATCCCGATGCGGAGCAGCTTCAAAGCCTGCCCCCAGCCCAACGCCAGATGGTTCTCGAATACTTCGAGCGCCTAAATCGGGCGGCCACGACCCGAAGGCCGCCGCCGGGGGGAGGTCCGTGAGACCGTGGTCACGGGCCTGCGGCCTCCTGCTGGCGGTGACGGTCGCGGCGGGATCACTGGACGGCCAGACGACCAATCCGGCCGCCGAGGCACGCCTCCTGAGAGACGCGGCGAGCCGCGAGTCGCTGGGCGACTACGAGGGCGCAGAGGGCCTCCTGAGAGTCGTGTTGCGGGACAATCCGGCGTCCACGGGGGCCATCTTCGCCCTGGAGCGGATCTTCAGGACTCAGGGACGCATCGGAGAGTTGCTGCCTCTGCTGGATGCCTTCAAGGCTCGGGCCCCGGACGCCAGCACGCCCCGTTATTTGAAGCTCCGGGTGCTGGCCGAGGTGGATTCGCTTTCGGCCCTGGAGCAGGAGGCGGAGCAGTGGATGGGGCGCGAGCCGCGTTCCCCGGGGCCCTACCGGGAGGCTGCCCGGGCCTACGAGCGAGCGCTCGGAGCCGAACGCGCTCTCGACGTGCTGAGGCGCGGTCTGCGATCCGTGGACGATCCGGCGACGCTCGAGCTGGATCTGGGCGACCTCCTCGTGCGCACGGGGGATCTGCGGGAGGCCGCGACCGCCTGGAGCCGGGCGATCGGTGAGGAAGGCGAACAGACGGCGGCGGTGACCCGTAGGGTGAGCCAGCTGGAAGGGGGGCGTCCGGAGCTGGTGGGCCATCTCCTCGGCCTGCTGGAGCGAAGCCCGGCCACGCCGGCCAGACTTCAGGCCGGTGCCCGCATCGCCATCCAGTCGGGTCTCGAAGGCCGGGCCCGGACCCTGGCACAGCGGGTGCTACCCTCGCTCCCTCAAAGGCCCCGACGGACGTTCCTGACGGAGATGGCCCAGCTCGCCGAGGAACGACAGGCTCCGGTAGTAGCGCTCTGGGCCTACGAGGCGCTGCGCGAATCCGCCCGCCCGGGTGGTGAGCGTAGAACTCTGGATCAACACATCGCGGCGTTGGCGATGGCGCTGGGGGACACGGGCAGGGCTCTGGCGGTGCGGGAGCGCCTGGTAGCCGCCGCCCCCCCAGGCTCGGTGGAGCGGCGAGCAGCACTCGTGTCGCTCGTCCGCCTGGCGGCTTCCATCGATCCGGAAGAGGCGAAGGAGCACCTCGCTACGTTCCTGTCGGAGAACCCGGACGCTCAGGAGGCCGACGAGCTGGCCGCGGCCGTGGCCTCCCGCTTTCACGCCCGAGGCGACCCCGAGACCGCGGAACTCGTCCTGGCGGGGGTGGACGGGCCGGTGAGCGCCCTGGAGGGGGCGTACCTGCGGCTGTCTGACGAGGACCCCGCCAGTGCTCGCCCGGTCTTCCTGGGCGTCGTCGGGCGTCTCCCCCCAGGGCAAGTGACCCGGGTCCTGGAGCTCGCGGATCTTCTTGGTCGCCTGACCGTGGCCTCGAGGCGGGTGGTGGCGGAGGCGGCCCTCATGGAGCACCACGGAGATCCCGGGGGCGCCCTGGAGAGGATCCGACAGGGGCGGGTGGGCCTTCCGGAATCGGACCAGCCCGCACTCCTGGCTTTTGGAGCCCGTATCGGAGACGACGCCAGCCGGCCCGTCCAGGCGGCTTCCCTTCGCCGCCAGCTGGTCACGGGATTCCCTCAGGCTCCGGAGTCCGCCGAAGCCACTCTTGCCCTGGCCCGCCATCTGGCCGCCACCGAGGAGGGCACGCAGGAAGCCATCGGGCTGCTTGAGGAGCTGATCCTGGCGAGCCCCGAGAATCCAGTGGTACCCTACGCCCGTCTGGAGCTGGAGCGGCTCCGCGGGCCGAGGTCGCCCGGAGCCCGGGGGTGAGCGTGCGAGGCCGGATGTTGCTGATGTGCGCACTCCTGGCCGCGCTCGGGCCCCTGGGCGTGGAGAGAGCTGCTGGGCAGTCGCTGCTCGTGCCCATGGACCAGAGCCAGACCAACCACCTCCGGGCCTACGGCCTGGCTTACTGGACCCTGAAGGCGGGTGGGCAGGGCGAGTGGCTCCTCAATTACCGGGGCGGATCCTTTCTTCTTCCCGACACGGAAGGCGTTCGCCGGGAGGCGGCCATTCGAGGCGTCCGGGTGGAGCCTGTGTCGGCCGCCGACGTTGCGTCCCTCCGGGGGGTGGTGGCCAACGCTAACATGGAATCGGTTGTGCTAGAGAAGGCCCCGGAAATCGCTGTGTACACACCTCCCAGCAGCGCGCCCTGGGACGACGCGGTGACGATGGCCCTGGCCTACGCCGGCATCGATTACGAGACCGTCTGGGATCCCGAGGTCTTGAACGGCGAGCTCTCCCGATACGAATGGCTCCACCTTCACCACGAGGACTTCACCGGCCAGTACTCCAAGTTCTTCATCACCTACGCTGGATCCGCCTGGCTCCAGGACGAGGTGGCTCGCAACCAGGAGGTGGCGAGGGCGTTCGGTTTCTCTGACGTGCCGGCCCTGAAGAAGGCTGTGGCGAGGCGCATCCGGGCATATGTGGAGGGTGGTGGCTTCCTGTTCGCCATGTGCTCCGCCACCGAGACGCTGGAGTTGGCCCTCGCGGCGGAGGAGGTGGACATTGCCGCGGCCTTTTCCGACGGCTCGCCGCCGGATCGTGAGGCCAGCAGCCGGATGGCGTGGTCCCGGACCATGGCCTTTCAGAACGCCGAGGTTCAGACCTCACCCTCCATCAACGCCTTCAGCGACATCGACGGCCACCAGGTGAATACGCCCTGGCGCGAGGACCTGGGAGCGTTCACGCTCTTCGACTTCAGCGCCAAGTTCGATCCCGTCCCCTCGATGCTCACGCAGAACCATGAATCGGTAATCGGCGACTTCTTCGGGTTGACCACGTCCTTCCGCGCGGACCGGCTGAAACCGGGGGCCGTGGTCCTAGCCCGGGAAGGGGAGTGGGCGAAATACGTCCACGGAACCTTCGGCCAGGGGACCTGGACCTTCTTCGGTGGCCATGACCCCGAGGACCCCGAGCATCAGATCGGGGATCCGCCGACGGATCTGAACCTGCACTCCAATTCTCCCGGCTACCGCCTTATTCTGAACAACGTCCTCTTTCCGGCCGCGAAGAAGAAACAGCTGAAGACCTGAGCCTTGGCATCCCGGGGAGCCTCTTCCGTCATCCCGCCGCCGCTTCGCCTGACACCGGCGGCCGTCGAGCACATTCGGGGCGAGATCGCCCGGGCGGGAGGCCGGGAGGTCTGTTTTCTCGCGCGGGTCACCTCCCACCGATGGGTGGACGATCCCCGCGCCGTCAGCCGAGGGAATGAGGCGGCCGTCCTGGCCGCCGCCCGGGAGAGTCCTCCAGGAACCCTCATGATCCACAACCATCCCTCTGGTGTCCTGGATCCTTCGGACGCCGATCTCCAGGTGGCGGCGCGCCTGTTCGAGCTGGGGCTGGGCACGGCTATCACCGACAACCAGGCCCGCGAGCTCTACGTCGTGGTGGAGCCTCCGGAGCCCAGGGTGCGGGAGCTCCTGGACGTGGAGGAGCTGCAGGGGATCCTGGCTCCCGGAGGTCAGCTCTCTCGCATGCTCCCCGGCTTCGAGGATCGTCCCGGGCAGCGCCGGATGCTTCGCCTGGCGGCAGACCGCTACAACGAGGGGGGCATGGCCGTGGTGGAGGCCGGGACGGGCACCGGCAAGTCCCTGGCCTACCTCCTGCCTGCGGCTTCCTGGGCCCTTCGCAACAACGAGCGGACGCTGGTTTCCACCAACACGATCAATCTCCAGGAGCAGCTGGTTTCAAAGGATCTTCCCCTGGTGCAGCGGCTTCTGGGCGAGGGCCTTTCGTGGTCCCTGGTGAAGGGGCGGGGCAACTACGTGTCCATCCGCCGGGCGCGTCTCGCGTGGGAGAGCGCTGCCAGCCTCTTCGAGGAGGACCGCTCGGAGGAGATCCGAGGTCTGTTGGAGTGGATCGAGGAGACGGAAGACGGATCCCTGGCCGACCTCGCCTCGCCGCCGTCCGAAGTGGTCTGGGAGGAGGTGCGCAGCGACGGCGACATCTGCATGCGGGCCCGCTGTCCCTTCTTCCAGGCCTGCTTCTACCAGCGAGCCCGCCGAGAGGCTTCGGCCGCCAAGATCCTGGTGGTCAACCATCACCTCCTGTTCACGGACCTGTCAGTCCGGTTGGCCACCCAGAACTTCGGCCAGTCGGCGGTTCTCCCACCCTATGCCCACCTCATCCTGGACGAGGCCCACAACGTCGAGGATGCTGCAACCACGCACATGGGAGTGGAGGTCTCCCGCCGTGGACTCTTTCGTCTCCTGTCCCGCCTGGACCGGAGAGGGAAAGGCATTCTCACGGCGATCCAGTCGGAGGTGGGCCGGCAGGCGCCGCCCGAGGCGGCCCGCGAGCTCTCCCTGCGGATCAAGAATCGCGTGCGCCCGGCGCTGGAGGATGCCCGGGATCGCCTCGGGCTGCTCTTCGACGTTCTCGAGCCGTTGGCGGCCGAGGAGGAGAGTGAGGCCATCCGCCTGGGCGCGGAGGATCTGCCGGAGCCGCTGGAAAACGTGGAGATCTCCGAGCAACTTCGCGGGGTTCTGGGAGCTCTCGCCCTCCTGGAGCGCGAGGTGTTCGAGCTTCGCTCAAGGTGCGCGATCATCCTGGGGGAGGACGATCCCACGGAGGGACGGTTGCTGGATCTCCAGTCCGTTCAGCGCCGCCTGGCCGGAGCCGGGGCGGCGCTGCGGCTGGTCCTGGATCCGGAGGAGGGGGAAGGCTCCTACGTTCGCTGGATGGAGCGCCGCCGCGTCGCGGGGCGCCAGAGAGGGGCTGGTGCCAGAAACCTGACCCTGGCCGCCGCGCCCATCGAGCTAGGACCGATCCTCCGTGAAGGCTTGTTCGAGCGCATGGAGGACGCGGTTCTCACCTCGGCCACCCTGACCACCCGGGACCGCTTCGACTTCATTCGCCGACGCCTCGGGCTGGGGATCGCACGGTCACCGGGAGGACGAGCGGAGGAGGCCGGTGCGGAGGCGGACGAGGAGGCCCTGGACGTTCGCGAGGAGTCCGTTCCGTCCCCCTTCGACTTCGGTACCCAGACTCTTCTGTGCGTCCCCACGGACCTGCCGGAGGTGAGAGGGGCGGGCGAGGTATTTTACGAATCCACGGCGGAAATCATCTCTGCCATGGCGGAGCTCACGGGGGGAGGGCTCTTCGTCCTGTTCACGGCTCACCGATCGCTGCGGCGTGTGGCCGCGGTTCTGCGGGACCGAGGCGAGGACCGGCGGAGGCCTCTGTTCGTTCACGGAGAGGCCCCCAGGGCCCGGCTCCTTCACGGATTCGTGGATTCCGGTCAGGGCATCCTTCTCGGGACGGCCTCGTTCTGGGAGGGAGTCGATGTGCCGGGGCGCCCCCTTCGGGGTCTGATTCTGGAAAAGATCCCGTTTCGGGTCCCCACCGAGCCCATCACCCAGGCGCGGCTCGAGGCAGTGGAGGCTGCAGGCGGAAGACCCTTCTGGGACTACATGCTCCCCCTGGCGGCCCTCCGCCTGAAGCAGGGCTTCGGACGGCTGATCCGCTCCCGCGAGGACCGGGGAGCGGTGGTCCTCCTGGACGACCGCATCCTGACCCGCCGCT
This sequence comes from Gemmatimonadota bacterium, assembly GCA_039586555.1. Classification (GTDB taxonomy): domain Bacteria; phylum Gemmatimonadota; class Gemmatimonadetes; order Longimicrobiales; family Gaopeijiaceae; genus JBDHKE01. The sequence continues at coordinate 34,892 of JBDHKE010000024.1, forward strand.
ATGGTCGGTACCTGCGTCAGTCCTTGCCGGACGCCCCACTGATCAAGGGTCCGTGGTGGGAGGTCGAGAACAGGCTCCGACAGTTCTACCGGGCGTAGAGCGCGATGGGCGGCTGCCGCCCGGGAGCCAACCTTGTCCACCTACAAGGACCCGGTAGATTACGCCGTGCGACGCCTGCTGGCCTCCGTGTCCGGAAGGCTCTCGGGGTCTGAAGCGCCCCCAACTCATGATACTCGGTCATGAAACTGGTCATCGGGATCCTCATTGGCCTGTTCTATCTGGTCATCTCCGGGCTCGCGTTCCGAAGCTCCGCCGGTGGCTGGAGCGCGGGACAGTCAGATGTTGGCCTCTGGTGGGCGGTGATCGCCTCGCTCCTTGCGATCGCCGGTCTCGGCGCAATCGTCGGGTCGGTAATCCACGGACGACGCGGCTCCCGAAACTAGTGTGCCGTCTCGGAAGTGCCGCTGCCGTTCTTCGCGCTAGGCGCTCAGGTATCGCGGAGAGGGGTACGACGCCACGTCAAGCGCCTGCCCGCGATGTCTGAGCGCCGACGCATCGGCTCGTGGCCTTGTCCTCACTTTCATCCTCCTCCGCGATGATTCCCATTCCGATTCCTTCGAAGATCGTGTGCGTGGGCAGAAACTACCGGGCCCACGCCGAAGAGCTGGGCAACGTGGTGCCGGAAGAGCCCCTCATCTTCTTCAAACCTCCGTCGTCCCTCATCGGGGCTGGCGCGCCCATCCGGATTCCGCCCGGAGTCGGACGGGTGGACTACGAAGGGGAGATCGGCGTACTCATCGGTCGCCGCGCGACTCGGGTAGCCGAAGAGCAGGCGCTCTCGTTCGTGAGCCATGTCCTTCCGCTCAACGACGTGACCGCACGGGACCTCCAGCGGAAGGACTCTCAATGGACTCGGGCCAAGGGATTCGACACGTTCTGCCCGGTGGGGAGGGCCGTCCCGGCCACGTCCGTGGACCTTGGAGTACTCTCGCTGGTCACGCGCGTGAACGGCGTCGACCGCCAGCGCGGGTCGGTGAGCGAGATGGCCTTCCCCATCGCCCGGATCATCTCCTTCGTGTCCTGCATCATGACCCTGGAGCCCGGAGATCTGATCGCGACGGGCACTCCCGAGGGTGTGGGGCCCCTGGTACCGGGAGACCGCGTGGAGGTCTGGATACCCGGGGTGGGTAGCGTGGAGAACCCTGTGGAGCCGGATAGGGGAGGTGCGTCCGATGAGGCCTGACTTCAACGAGCGTTTCCGCAGCCTTCCCGACTACCCGCTCGCCGGCCTTCCCGAGCGTCGTCGGGAGCTGGAGGCGCAGGGGGTGGATGTCATCGACCTGGGTGCCGGAGACGCGGATCTTCCTCCTCCGCCAGCCGCGCTGGAGCGGCTCCAGGAAGCTGCGAAGGATCCGGCGATGTCGCGCTACCCATACCAGCTGGGCCTGCCCGCGTTCCGGGAGGCGGTGGCTTCCTGGATGGAACGGCGCTTCCAGGTGCAGTTCGACCCCTATTCCGAAGTGCTGCCGCTCATCGGCTCCAAGGAAGGAATCGCGCATCTTCCCTTCGTGTTCCTGGAGAAGGGGGATTTCTGCGTAATTCCGAACCCCGGATACCAGGCGTACTTCGGGGGGGTTGTTCTGGCCGGAGGTCAGCCTCACGAAGTAGCCCTCCGGCCCGAGAACGACTTCCTGATTTCCGTGGAGACCCTACCGGCCCGGGTGGTGGACAACCTGAGAATCCTGTACCTGAACTACCCCAACAATCCCACTGCCGCATGCGCCCCCGCCGAATACCTGCGTCAGTGCGTGGACTTCTGTCGGGAGGTGGGGGCGCTCCTGGTCTACGACAATGCCTACAGCGAGATGGCCTTCGACGGGTACCGGCCCCCCAGCATCTTTCAAATGGAAGGGGCAAGTGAGGTGGCCATCGAGTTCCACTCCCTCTCCAAGACCTACAACATGACAGGATGGAGGCTGGGTTGGACGGTGGGGGCTTCGCCGCTCATCGCCGCTCTCTCCAAGGCGAAGAGCTTCATCGACACGGGGGCCTACAAGGCGGTCCAAGCGGCCGGGGTGGCCGCGCTGTCTGTGTATGAGGAGTGGGTCCCAGGAAACGTGGCAACCTTCCAGCGTCGGCGGGACAGCGCGGTGAAAGCTCTGCGCCGAGCCGGGTTCGAGGTTCCGGTCCCGAAGGCCACCATGTACCTCTGGGTGCCGGTTCCCGGTGGAGAGCCCTCTCGGGCGTTCGCTCGCCGAGCTCTGGAGCAGGAGGGGGTGATCGTGATCCCGGGAGCCGCCCTGGGCGAGGGGGGAGAGGGATTCTTCCGCATCGCCCTCACCGTCAGCGAGGGTCGGCTGGTGGAGGCGGCGGCACGACTGTCCCGGGTGGCGGCCTGAGGAGGCCAGGAACTGGCCTTCTGACGGGGTTTACAAACTCCCATGACAGACCTGAGCCACACACGTGCGGGGCTGGGCGATGCCGACGCCGAGAGCAGGCATCTCCGGCCGAGCTATGGCCGGGCGCTGTCACTATCCCTCACGGCCTCGGCACTCCTTCACCTGGCCGCCATCTACGTCTACCCCCGGCTGATGGACTTTCTCGTACCCGAGGCGGGTTTCCTGGCGCCGGTGGCCGTGGTGCCTCCTCAGGGGACGGAGGTCGTGAATCTCCGGGAGGTGCCGGACGGCGAGGTGGGGGCCCCGGAACCTCTCGAGCGGCGCGAGGAGGTGGTTGCCCCGCGCATCACGCCTCTTCCTCCGGGGGGGACGACCGGCCGGGCAGTGGGGGGCGCCGCCGAACGGGCCCTCACGACGGCCGAGCGCCTACGGCCCCGGGAGACGGATTCTCGGCTGTTCGGCCCGCTGGTGCGCGAGATTCCGGCCCTCACGGATGCCGAGCGGGCGGAGCTGGAGATCGCGGGTCTCCTCGAGGCGTGGAACGACTCGGTTGCAGCCGCCGCAGAGCGTGCCCGACGTGCGACCGACTGGACCTACACGGATGAAGAGGGCCGGCGGTGGGGGGTCTCTCCGGGACAGATCCACCTGGGAGACATCACCCTTCCCTTTTCCAACGTGTTCCTCACTACGGACGAGGCAGACCAGCGGGCGTGGGAGTGGGGCGAGATCGAGGGCGGTGCGTCGGCCGGCGCCGTGCGCGGATCCTGGAGGGACCGGGCCGAAGCGATTCGCAGGCGCCGTGACCAGGAACGGGCGGCCCGACGAGCCGAACCAGACACCACCAGCGTTCGCCACGAATAGGGAATGCGTCGCCTCCTGACCCGGTGGGCCCAATGGATCGGGCGGGATGTCTCGGTGTTCACAGCCGGTGCTGTCGTGGGCTTCGTGGTGGCTGCAGCCCGCACCGCCAACAGGCGCGAGAGAACCGCGAGCGCCGGAGGAGGTTCGGAGGGCCGGCGCCGCTTCGAGCGCGCCTGGGAAGAGACCCTCGAAGGTCTTGCATCGGTTTGGGAGCGGGGTAGACCCCGGCCGGTTGTGGACGTGGAGTCCCTCTCCCGAATTCTCGGAGTCCTCCCGGGGGGTGGATCGATGGACGTCTACTCCCTGGCTCCCGGCATCGTCGAGCTCGTGGGAACCGCGTCGGACGAACGGGGGGCGGCTCGGCTGATCGCGGCTGCCGAGGCGCACCCGGGGGTGACGGCAGTGGTGAACCGAATCTGGATCACGCCCCTCGGCCAGCCTCCCGAGTCGGATTCCGCGCATGCCAACAGCGGCGGTGCGATGCCAGGAGACGCTGACACCGGAAGGGCGACACCGGGGGACGCCGACCCCGGCGATGAATCGCCGGTCTGACCGGAACCCTCTGCGCTTCTTCCTCGACCTGTTAAACTTAGGATTTCGGAGCATCGGAGCCGAGCTCACTGACCGGGAGTGATCGTGGCGGAGCAGCTGCCCAAGAAACTGGACCCCAAGACGATCGAACCCCCCATCTACGCTCGCTGGATCGAGGGAGGCTTCTTCGATTTCCCCCCGTCGGCGGTCCTGGAGAAGGGCCGGGAGCCCTATGTGATTGTGATTCCCCCGCCGAACGTGACGGCGGTTCTCCACATGGGCCACGGCCTGAACAACACGATCCAGGATGTCCTGATCCGCTGGCGTCGGATGGAAGGAAGGGCGTCGCTCTGGGTTCCCGGTACGGACCACGCCGGGATCGCCACCCAGAACGTCATCGAGCGGAGGCTGTCCGATCGGGGCCTGACCCGGAATGACCTGGGGAGGGAAGCCTTTGTCGACGAAGTCTGGTCCTTCGTCGAGAAGACGGGCGGCACCATCCTGGAGCAGCTCAAGGCGATCGGTTGCACGTGCGCCTGGAACCGAACCCGCTTCACCCTGGAGCCGGATCTGAGCCGTGCCGTGCGGGAGGTATTCGTCACCCTGTACGAGAAGGGCCTGATCTACCGGGGTGAGTACATCATCAATTGGTGCCCCCGCTGCCACACGGCTCTCTCGAACGAGGAGGCCGAGGGTGTGGAGGTGGAGGGCCGCATGTACGACCTCCGCTACCCTCTCCA
>JBDHKE010000117.1:0-19108 GCA_039586555.1 Gemmatimonadota bacterium
AGTGCGCCTATTCCGCCGAGGCCTGGGCAAGCCAGATCAAGAACCCCACGGACCGCCTCGCCCTGGTTCGGCCCGTCGCGGAAGCCGTGGGAGGAAACTTCAGAGAGGCCTGGCTGTCCTTCGGCGAGTACGACGTCGTGGGCATCATCGAGGCTCCGAACAACGTGAGCGCGGCCGCGTTCGCCATGGCAGCGGGAGCCGCCGGGCACCTGAAGGCCGTGAAGACGACGCCCCTGATGACCATCGAGGAAGGCATCGAGGCGATGGGCCGGGCCGGCTCCGTCCTTTACCCGACTCCGGGGAGCTGAACCGCCGGGACACATCCACGCTCCACACCGGACAGAGATGAGGGAGCCAGGGCGGAATTCCACCAGGACCGCCGGACGGGACGGCGGCGCCGTCGAGCTGACCCGGGACCTCGGGTTCTGGGAGATCACGTTGATCGGCGTCGGCGCCATGATTGGCGCCGGCGTCTTCGTCCTGGTGGGCTCCGCCGCAGGGCGTGCCGGTCCGGCGCTGGTGCTGGCCTTCGTGATCAACGGAATCGTGGCCGTACTCACCTCGCTGGTCTACGCCGAGCTGGGAAGTGCCATCCCCTCCGCCGGCGGCAGCTTTGCGTTCATCCGTCAGGCCCTGCCTCCTTTCTTCGGGTTCATCGCGGGATGGATGAGCTGGTTCGCCCACGCAGTGGCGGGAAGCCTCTACGCCCTGGGATTTGGAAGCTTCGCGGTGGAGATCCTTCGAGTGGGGGGTATCGACCTCACCGCGCTCGCCTTCTTCGCGACCCTTTCCCCCCGCGTCCCGGAAGTCGCCCTCGGAATCCTGGTGGGACTCGCGTTCTTCTACATCAACTTCCGAGGCGCGAGCGAGACCGGCGCGGCCGGGGCCGCGGTGACCATCGCCAAAGTCGCCGCGCTGCTGCTCTTCTGCGGGGGGGGGCTCTGGGTGCTCTTGCGAAACCCGGAGCGATTGGCCGCTTTCCAGCCCTTCGCCCCCAACGGAATCGGCGGCGTCTTTCTGGCCATGGGCATCACCTACATCGCCTTCGAGGGATTCGAGGTGATCGTCCAGGCCGGGGAAGAAGTAAAGGATCCGAAGCGCAACATCCCCAAGGCCGTGGTGACGGCCATGGTCATCGTGATCCCGCTCTACCTGCTGGTGAGCATCACCCTTCTGGGTGCCATCGACCCACCCGCAGGCCAGGGGGCCATCTGGGAGTGGCTGGGTGAAGTGAAGGAGCTGGGGCTCGCCCGCGCTGCCTCCCAGGTGATCCCCCATGGGAACGTGGTCATCTTGATCGGCGGCCTGCTCTCCACCATGAGCGCGCTGAACGCTACCACGTTCTCCTCCACCCGGGTCAGCTTCGCCATGGGTCGGGACCGCTTCCTTCCCCCCATCTTCGGGCGTGTGCATCGCCGAAACCGCACGCCTCACATGGCCCTGGCCTTCACAGCCATCCTGATTCTCTTCATGCTGGTCGCTCTTCCTCTGGAGAGCGTGGCGGCGGCGGCTTCCCTGATGTTCCTGCTCCTCTTCCTGATGGTGAACTTCTCCTCGGTCTTCATCCGCAAGCGGTACGGGAACAAGCTGGCCTACGGATACCTGACCCCCTTCTTCCCCGCGGTCCCGGTGGTGGCCGTCGCGATCCAGCTGGTGCTCGCCAGCTACATGCTGCATTTCAGCGCGGACGTGCTGGCCACCGCCGTGACGTGGCTCGGCCTGGGGGGAGTGATCTACTGGACGTACGCCCGTCACCACGAGCTGGCGAAGGTGCCCACACCGGTGGTGCTGGAGGAGCGCCCGGTGATGGAGGAAGGGTACGCTCGGCCTCCCGTGGTCCTGCCCGTCGCGCGGCCAAGCGGTGCGGAGGAACTGGCGCGCTCCAGCGCAGCCCTGGCGGCTTCCATGGGCCGCCACGTGCTCGTCCTTCATGTGGTGACGGTGCCCGAGCAGCTCCCCATCTCTGCGGGGAACGACCTGGTGGCGGGTGCTCGCGACGACATGCGAGGGGTCATGGACACGATCCGCGCGGAGGGAGCCAAGGCGGAGCTCCTCATTCGCATCGCTCACCGGCCCGCCAAGGCCATCATTCGCACCATTCAGGCAAGCCGAGCCCCCTTCTGCGTTCTGGGTTGGCGTGGTCGCAGCCGGGGGCCCAACCGCTTCCTGGGGAGCAACCTGGACGCGGTGCTCCGAGAGGCCAACTGCAACTTCGTCGTGATGCAGGATCTGGCAGGACCGGTGCGCAGGATCCTGTTCCCCGTCTCCAACCCCCAGCAGGCCCAGCTCTCCTTCGCGGTGACCTACGGGCTGGCTCGGCGCCTCGGCGCGGATACGATCGACGTAGTGACGCTCTTCGGGGAATCCGTGAGCGACCGGTTGATGGAGATCCGCACCCAGGAAGTCGCCGAAGGGCTCGCCGAAGCCACCGACCTTTCCCCGGGGGCGTGGCGAGAGCCCGCGGAGCTGGACGGGGTCCGTATCCGCTTTCAGCACGAACGGACCGGATCACCGCTCGAGCGAATCGTAGAGATGAGCGGCGACTATGACCTGATGGTGCTGGGCGCGGGTCCCGGGGGTACGCTCAAGCGTCACGTTTTGGGGAAGTTCACCTGGACTCTCTCGCAGGAAGTCCACTGCCCCGTCGTGGTGGTCCGTCGCCGCACCGGACTCCTGCATTTCCAGCTGCAGTCGTTCTTCGAGTTCTTCCGCGACGAGGAAGCCCCTGCACTCGAAGAGACCGAAGCCTGATTCTACCCTGGAGCCGACTCCATGCCACTCGAAGACCTCAAGGAACGCCGCCTCCTTCTTCCCGAAAGGCACTGGCGCCGAAGGGTCCCCTCCATGAGGTCAGGTGATCTGCTGGTCCTGCCGGTGGCCGCTTTCGGGCTGGTGGCGGCCCTGTCGATCTGGTTCGGCCGGGGGGGCTGGCTCACCTTTGCGGGAATCGGGCTCTTCCTCCTCGACCTTCTGGCCTTTCTCCTCCTCAGCTTCTGGATGGTTGATCGGCAATTCCGCGAGCTTCTCGACCTGGGAGTGGCTGGCGAGGTGGAGGGCATCGACAGGGACCCGGACTAGGTTCCGTGCCTCGCCAGGGACCTGGGCCGCGGCGGCCCCCCGGCCCGAGGCTCGGGTGCCCCAGGCTGAAAAGGGCGCCACGGAGTCGGGCGATCGGCTTGGGTCCTCAGGGGTACCACTGGCCATGGACACCCAGACTTCCTTCCCAGATCCTCCGAGAACCGTCGACCCAGCGATTCGCGTCAGGGGGGCTCGCTGGCTGCGCATCGTCCTGATCGCCCTTGCCGTCCTGGTCGTCGGGTACCTGGCTGCCACACTCGCGCTGAGCCGGTTTCTTGATCCGGCGCGGCTCGCCGATTGGATCGAACCGCGTCTGGAAGCCGTCCTCAACCGGGAGATCGACATCGACCGTGCGGAGGTGGGTCTCTTTCCGCTCTCGCTGCAGCTGCGGGATGTGGAGGTCTCCGATCCCACCGGCCTGGCGCCTGCGCTTGCCCGGGTGGGATCGATTGAGCTACGGGTAGCGATGCTCCCGCTGATCCGACGGCAGGTGCGTGTAGACCGGATCGCCCTGGATGCTCCCGAGGCGGACCTTCGCATCGACGCGGACGGCCGGTCCAACTTCGGCGACCTTTCCCCGGCGGCCCGAGAGAGCACGGTTGGGGAAGAGGATCGGCCTTTCGGCCTCGACCTTCGTGGCATCCGCGCCGAGGGCGGCCGAGTCCACTACTCGAACCAGACGGACTCGGTCACGATCCTGGCGTCGGACCTGGAAGCTACCGCCGCGGTCCGGCGGGATGCGGAGGGCACCTGGACCTTCGTGGGATCGTCCGGGGGAGATCTCACCGTGGAGCGCGCAGGCGGTGCCTCCTTCGTCGACGGGGTACCACTGGACCTGTCGTTCGACGTTCTGGCCGCACCGGAGTTCCAGGAAATTGAGATCCGAACGGGGGGGCTGGCGCTGGGCCCGATCACGCTCGGCCTCGCGGGACGTGTGGACCGCCTGAAGGAGCCGGTGCGACAGGTCTCCCTCGATCTGGCAGCCCGGGAACTGCCCCTGGAGGACATTCTCCGCCTCCTCCCGGACTCCGTTCGTGACCGGTTCGGTGATGCGGTGGGGATGCTGGCCGCGGATCTTCACGTCGAAGGAGAGCTGGGGCCCGAGCGAAGGCCCCGGGTCGAGGGTCGCGTGTTCTTCGCGGCCGACCGGGTAACGGCCTCCGACGGGGAGGAGCTGGCCGTGGAAGTGGCCGGCGAAGTGATCCTCGCGGAAGACGGCTTCCTTCGACCTGAGGTGGAAGGGATCGTCCTGGGTGGACCGGCTTCGGTGGGGGGAGTCGTGACCCTCGGCTCCGACGGACGCGTTGACCTTCTCGTGCGGGGCAGTCCCGATCTGGGGCGTGTGGGCTCCATCGCCCGCCTGCCCGAAGGTGTCTCTACGGCAGGGGGTCTCGAGGGCCGGATCCGTGTCACGGGTCCGACGGACGATCCCAGCCGGCTTCTCTTCGCCGGGGACGTCCAGGGTCGCAACCTGCGTCTGACGCACCCCGCGCTGGCCGTTCCGGTGGAGGTTCCAGAGGGGCGGGTCCTACTGGACGGCACCCTCGCCCGGTTCCAAGACCTGCCGGTGGTGCTGGGCGGCGACCGGTTGATGGCCACGGGAGTCGTGCGTGACTTCCTGGCCCTCCTGGCACCCGACCGGACTCCCCAGCTCAGTGCCACGGTCCAGGGACCCCGCCTCTCGCTGCTCCAGCTGCGAGCCGCTCCAGCCCCGGACACGACCCTCACCTATGGCCGAGTGGCGTTTGCTCGCGTGGGGGGCCGTTCTGTACGAGGTCGCTCACCGGAGGATGCGGCGAGAGAGATGGGGCTCGTGCGCCCGGGCTCACTCCCCCTGGCCGGCGAGCTGGAGGTCATGCTCGACACCCTCGTGGATCGCCGAGGCAGAACCGAGGATATCCACGCCCGCATCGAATTCGGGCCCAACTTGCTGCGGGTGACGGACGCCACGCTTCGACGCTATGGCGGCGAGCTTCGGACCCGGTTCGGTCTCGCCCTGGGAGCCGACTCGGAGGAGCCGTTCTCTCTGACCCTGGAGGCCCGACAGGTGGACGCCGGCGCCTTCCTGGGCGCCACCACGCCCCTGGGACGCCTCGTTCAAGGCACCTTTACCGTGGAGTTGAACGTGACGGGAGGCCTGGACGACCTGCTGCTTCCGTCCCGACGCTCGCTGGTGGGCACGGGCCGCTTCTCCCTGGAGGGTGGGGGTCTCCGGTCCACCCCCATCAGCGAGGCGCTCGCGGCCTTCCTGGGACTCGAGGAGCTTCGCGAACCCACCATTCGCGACTGGAACACGTCCTTCATACTGCAGGACGGCAGCGTACTGCTGGCCGATGCGGTGCTGGACGGCCCCGCGACCCCACGCCTCGGAGGAAGAGTTGGGCTGGACGGAGCCCTCGACCTGTTGACGGCGTTCGATCTGCCGGTCGAGCGCCTCCCGGCCTCCACGTTCGAACGCCTGGGGATCGTGGCCCAGGCTGCATCCCGCCTGCGGGAGAGGGGCGGCGCGCTGGAGGCTCTGCTCCGCATCGGCGGATCCGTTTTGAACCCCAGGGTAGAGGCCGACCCCACCGCTCCGGTCCGCACTCTCGGAAAGGCCGTCGAGGAAGAAGCGCGGGAAGAAGCGCAGCGGCGAATCCAGGAGCAGCGAGACTCGCTTCAGCAGCGGGCGTCCGGGTTCCTCAGAGGACTCCTGCAACGGAGCGACACGGCGCGGCCTGTCCCTCTGGACACGGTGCGGGGAGATTCGGTACCCGCGGACACGGCGCGAGCGGACTCGGTCAGGTCAGACACCGTGCCACCTGACACGTCCCGCCCCGACACCACGCGTGGGCAGGGTGCTTCCCGACACCCTGTCGGCGCGACCACGGGACTCCACCTCTTCTCGTAGCGGTGGCGGGCGGCTCCCCCCGGAGCCCCAGCCGGCGATTCCCTGGATGGGCGTCGGGACCTGACTCGCTGCGACCACGGGGGCTCCGGCCCCCTCCCCGTTCCGGACGAGCCTTCTGAGCACCCGCGCTGCCGTCCCTTGCGCCATGCCCGCGTCGATCTCGGGACGGTAGAGCATCTCGATGAGGGCCGCATCCACCGGCGCGAACTCATGGGTCAGGGAGAACTGCTGGTAAAAGATGCTGTCGGGAAAGCGAAACGAGTCCCGCATGAGCCCGAGGATCTGCGTCACCTCCTCGCGGATGAGGTGATCTCTCAGGGGTTGGTCGATCTCCGTGGCGATGAGGACTACGGCCCGGGTGAAATGCTGGGTGGCATCCCACCAGACGCTGAAATATCCGAGGTTGCCGGGGACATATCCGGGTAGGATCTCCGGAAACGTCGCCGAGGGGGCGAAGTGGAGCTCCACCGAGGCGTCTTCCTCCACGATCACCATGTCGGCCGTCGCGGTGAGCTCGTTGATGTCCTCCACTACCGCACTCAGCGTCTCCAGATCGCGATGGGAAGGAGTCCCGTTCACCCGGAGTAGCGCATCGGTGCGCCACCGCCGAACCACCAGTGAGGCTTGGCCGTACTCCACGCCAAAGGCGATCTCCAGGAAGTAGTCCACCTCCTGCGCGGAGTACCCATCGGGGCGGGGGATGACGGTCAGGAACACCGAGTCGGCGGCTCCCCCGGCTCTGGCCGAGACCCAAACCCCACCGGGGCGCAGTCCTTCCACCACCCCGGCCACCACGGCTGCGACGGCGGTGTCGCTGGGGACCCACTGAATCACGGCACCGGGCTGGCTCACGGAGGCTGTGAGAGTCAGCTCGTCGCCTACCATCAGCTCCGCTGAGGCCGGCGGTTGGATGGTGACCGTGACGTCAGGCGTGGTGGGGTTGTCGCCGCAGCCGCCTGCGATGAGAGCCCCGAGCAGGGCCAGGATCGAAGCTCTTCGGATCATCACTGACTCTCGTCGTCCTTCCGGCGGCCCGGCTCGCCAGCCACCACCCGAGGAGATGTCCGTCGCCTGGCCATCCACCGATCCAGGCGGGGATCTCTCCGCTCGACGCTTCGTTTGGTCTGCCGTTTCAAGGCTGAAGCGAAGGTTGGAGCGTGAGGATACCCGGTCTAGCCGATTTCAGCCAACCGATCGGTGGCACCCCACCAGGGTTGGCGCGGTCCTGGACGCCGCTGCTCCTGGCGGCCAACCCGATCCACTCCCTAGTCTGAGCATGTCCGCGCTCGCTCCGGCCGAGATCCTCGCTTCTGCCAAGAGGAGTGGTGTCATGCGTATCATGACGAGAGGAACCCTCATCGCCCTCTACGTGGGCTTGCTCCCGCTGGTGGCATCCCCCGCCGCCACCCAGGTGACCGTCATCCGCGCCGGAAGCCTGGTGGATCCCGAGGAGGGTTCCGTGAGCACCGGCCAGATCATCGTGGTGGAGGGCGGAACCTTCAGGGAAATCGGTCCCGAGGTCGCCGTGCCACCGGATGCGGAGGTGATCGACCTGTCTCACCTGACCGTCCTGCCCGGCCTCGTGGATGCTCACAACCACCTCGCCCTCACATACAAGGAGGTCCCAGAGCACAACGTCTACTACCTGACCTACGTGCTGGAGGGAACCCCGCTCCGGGCGATCCAGGCCGCGTCCAACGGCATCCAGATGCTGTCCGCAGGCTTCACGATCGTGAGAGACATGGGGAACGCCGGGAAGTACGCAGATACTGCGCTACGGATCGCCATCGAGCAGGGGTGGATCCCGGGCCCCACGATCATCAACTCCGGCATCATCATCGGAGGGATGGGCGGGCAGTTCTGGCCAACGCCGGAGATGGCCATCGACAAGTCGGTCGTCTACCCCGAGTACCTCGATGCGGACACTCCGGACGAAATCGTGAAGGCAGTGCGGCAGAACGAGCTCTTCGGCGCCCGGGTCATCAAGATCTGCGTGGACTGCAAGCCTTGGGGCTACACCGTCGAGGAGATCAGGCTCTTCATCGAGGAGGCGGCAAAGGCGGGGCTGAAGGTGGAGGGTCATGTCCAGACCGTCGATGGAGCGCGGCGCGCCATCGAGGCGGGTGTCTGGTCGATCGCCCACGATTCGGGCCTCACCGACGAGATGCACAAGAGAATGGCCCAGATGGGCATCTGGCGGGCCGGTACGGAGACGCCGATCTCACTGACCGGGCACACGACTCCCCAGCGCTTCGAGCGCACGGTCGAGCGACTGCGGAACGCCTACGAGAACAGTGTGCCGCTCACGTTCTCCACCGACGCGGACTATTACGTACCGGGCATGACTCGGGGAGAAGTCGCGATCGAGTTCATCGAGACCTGGAAGGCCGCGGGAATCCCACCCGCGGACATCCTCAGGGCGATGACCACGAACGGCTACAGGGTCAGTGAAACCGAGGGCACGCGCGGGCCCATCGAGCCGGGACTCGCGGCGGACCTGATCGCCGTTTCCGGGAATCCGCTCGAGACCATCGATGCTCTTCGACACGTGCAGTTCGTCATGAAGGACGGGGTCGTCTTCAAGCGGGATGGGATCATGACCCCCGAGGACTTCTTCCACGGAGGGCCAGTAAACGGGTGGCGCATCCGCTGAAACCGGTGGATTGGCGAGTCGGGGACCGATCCGGGAAGCAAGCTGCCTTTCTTGGCACCTTGCACCTTGTTGACGGAGCCGACGGCGGACATCTCTGAATCCGCTGCTGTGCCACCGCGCCGGTGACAGGGACCTCCAGTCCTACCTGCGCCCCGAAAGACGGTAGTCCAGAGGAGGATCTCGATCCCCCAGGAGCGGCTCGTACACGAAATCGGCGCCCCTCCTCTCTTCAAGCTCGGCCCTGGCCGCCGCCACACGACCCGGATCCTGGAACAGATCGACCGCGGAGAGCGCCAGTGTCTTGGCGGCGACCATCATGCCCTTGGTGCCGATGGCGGACCCTCCCGCCGCCACCGCCTGCCATGAGTGAGCGGCGGTTCCCGGCACCCAGGTGGCCGCCGTCATGGTGGCGTACGGCACCACCCAGCTGATGTCGCCCGCATCGGAGGACGCATAGGTCTGGTGGAATTCGAAGGGTTGGATCTCCAGGGACTGCTCCAGCGGCGGTGCGCCCGGACCGAACGACTCCCGCAGAGATTCCGCGAAGCGGCGGTCCGTGTCGTCGTACTGGACACCCCCTACCCGCTCAAGATTCCGGTGCATCACCTCCTGCACCGCCACGCTGGTCAGCCGACTGTACGCACCGCCGATGATCTCGTACTCCATCGTCGTCCCCGTCCCCAGCGCGGCTCCCTCGGCCGCGGCTACCACTCGCTCGAAGATCCCCTTGACCACGTCGGGCTCCGGGTGCCGCACGTAGTAGTAGACCTCGGCGAAGTCCGGCACCACGTTGGGAGCGCTCCCGCCCGAGGTGATGACGTAGTGGATCCTCGTCTGCTGGGGCACGTGCTCCCGAAGCAGGTTGGCCATGGCGTTCATGGCCTCCACGCCGTCCAGCGCGGAGCGAGCCCGCTCGGGGGCTCCCGCCGCATGGGCGGACACCCCGTGGAAGCGGAACTTGGCGGACTTCACCGCCAGGTTCGTGCTGGGGGCGGCCGAGTTGCGGTCGCCCGCGTGCCAGGAGAGCACGATGTCCACGTCATCGAAGAGGCCCGCCCGGACCATGTAGACCTTTCCAGATCCCCCCTCCTCGGCGGGGGTACCGTAGAGCCGGATCGTACCCGAGGAGCCGGACCGATCCAGCCAATCCTTGGCCGCCACGGCCGCCGCGGTGGAGGCCGTGCCGAAGAGGTGATGGCCGCACGCGTGTGCGGCGTCCTTGTCCTGAATGGGTTCCCGCACCGGAACCGCGGCCTGCGAGATCCCGGGTAGGGCGTCGAACTCGGCCAGGATCGCGACGACGGGTGATCCGCTTCCCCACGAGGCCACGAAGGCCGTCGGCATGTCCGCCACACCGGTCTCCACCATGAAGCTCTCACCCTCCAGCTCCGCCTGCAGCAGCGCCGAGCTTTTCTCCTCCAGATAGCCCAGCTCCGCCAGGTCGAAGATCTCCATCGCGACGTCGCGCAGATGATCCTGCCGCGCCTCCAGGAAGGCGATGACCTCGTCCTGATCGCGGCTCTGGGCCACGGCATGAAGGGGGATCAGGGCGGTGAGCAGGATCACCGCCGTGAGCAGGATTACCGTGAGCCAGGAGCGACCGATCATGCACATACGCAACCTCGAGCTGACGAGCAGTGACTCGGAATGGCCAACCACGTGTCGGCAAAGGATGCCTTCCGAACCGATTTCGCAACTTGCCGAGGTGGGCTCCGACGGCGGCGGTCCTTCCCTGCGCGCGCCTCGTGCGCGTAGCACCGATCCCTGCTCACGTCCTCCAACCCAGCCTCTTCACCAGATGCAGACCAGCATGCCCAAGGCCACGGCCAGCAAGGAGAGCAGCCGGTCTATCGGATCAGGCTCTCCACGTGAGCGGGGCCCCCGAGCTGATCCACCTGCCCGAGCACCCAGCGGGCGCGCTCACGGACATAAGCGGACGGCCGGGCAGGAGACATCCTTCGCGGGCTCGGCAGCACCGCGGCCAGGAGCGCGGCTTCCCAGGGAGTGAGGTTCGAGGCCGGCTTTCCGAAGAACTCTCGCGCCGCGGCGCCGACCCCATACACTCCTGGGCCGAACTCCGCGACGTTCACGTACACCTCCAGGATCCGTCTCTTGGGCCAGAGGATCTCGATGAACACGGTCAGATAGGCCTCGATTCCCTTGCGGACCCAACTCCGCCCCGGCCACAGGAAGAGGTTCTTCGCCACCTGTTGGGAGATCGTGCTGGCTCCCCGGGGCCGCTGCCGCCCCTCGTTCAGGGCTGATCGCATGGATCCGAGGTCGAATCCGTGGTGCTGCGGGAATTTCTGGTCCTCCGCCGCCACCGCCGCCGCTGGCATGCTGCGAGAGATGTCCGCCCACGGGACCCAGTCAAAACGGATCTCGCTTCCCCTCATCCGAGCTTGCAGCATGAAGGAGGTCGTAGGCGGTGAGATCCACCTTCCCGGCAGGATGATCACAGCCGTGGATAGCACGAAAACGCCAAGGACGATGGAGGCCTTCGAGGCCACGCGGCGCCATCTCCCCTTCGGGCGGCGCGTCTCAGATTACCGAACATCCCCTGGCCAGCGACGGATGGTAGATTGAGTGAGCCCTGGCACGAGCCGAGAACTCCCGTAGAACCATCGAAACCTCGTCCGAACCCAGACAACCGCAGGTCAATCATGCATCAATCAGGAAAGGTCGGGAAGGCGCGCCGGCCCACACTGCTCCCCGTCTTCCTCGTCCTGGCGATCACCACGGGCTGCTCCAGCGATTCCGGCGTCTCGCTGCGAGAGGCGGTGGAGCTCCGCATGGCCGAGAGCGGCGCGGAAACCGTGGGCTTCTACTTCAGGAGCCTGGATCGTCCGGATTCCCTCCTACTGAGCGCGGACACTCGCGTTCACGCCGCCAGCATGATGAAGGTGCCGGTGCTGATTCAACTCTTCCTGGATCAGGAAGCGGGGCTTCTCTCCCTGGACGACAGCGTGACCATCACGAAGACCTTTCGGTCCATCGTGGACGGGTCGCCCTACGACCTGAGCGCGCCCGAGGACAGCGACACGATTCTCTACCGGCGGGTCGGCGAATCCGAGAGCATCCGCCAGCTCGCCGAGCGCATGATCACGGTGTCCAGCAACCTGGCCACCAACATCCTGATCGAGCGGGTGGGGGCGGACCGCACCCAACAGACCATGCGTGAGCTGGGCGCCGACTCCATCGTCGTGCTCCGGGGCGTGGAGGACATCAAAGCGTTCGAGGCCGGGCTGAGCAACACCACCACGGCCCGGGACCTGGGCGTGATCTTCACGGCCATCGCCCAGGGTCGCGCGGCGGGACCCGAGTCCTGTCGGGAGATGGAGGAGATCCTGCTGCGTCAGGAGTTCAACGAGGGGATCCCCGCCGGCCTCCCGGCGGACGTGAAGGTGGGCCACAAGACCGGGTCCATCATCGGGATCCGGCACGACGGCGGGATCGTCTTACTCCCCGACGGCCGTCGCTACGTCCTGGTCATCCTCACCCGCGGCCTGGAGGACCCCGACGACGCCGACCGCCTCATCCCCGGTCTCTCAGGGATGGTCTACGAGCACCTCATGACCGGAGCGGCCCCGGCAGCCTGATGAACTCCCGGCCGCTGAAGTGACGGAGCGCCCGGACGAGTTACCGGTCCTCCGGGGATAGGAAGGGAACAGCCGGACGGGGAGGGCGGGGGATCCCGGGACAGGAACGCCCTGAACGCGGAGCGGGGCTGCGGCCAGTCGGCCCGCAGCCCCGCGGTTCAGGGAGTGGACGTGGGCCTATCCGATATTCGGGTTGTTGCGAACCTCCACGTCCGGGATGGGGAAGCAGCGGTCGTCCCCGTAGCTGCCTCCCTTGCGGTAGGGCGTGCCCGGCTCGGGGATCAGCGGCAGGTTGAGCCGCCGGATGTCGTGGAAGCGATGCCCCTCCAGCCACAGCTCGCGGCGTCGCTCCTCGATCACCTGTGCTGCGATCTCGGCCGCGCTGCCGCCCTCGAAATCATCCAGCCCGGCGCTCGCATGCAGCTGGTTGATGATGTCCACCGCCGTCTGGCCGCCCTGCACCTCGGCGACGATGAGCTGGGCCTCGTCCCCGGTGGCGATGGGTAGCGGATCGCTCAAGGAGTTGTACTTGTACTGGTAGTACAGGTCCGTCCCGTCCGTGTTCACCTTGATGAAGTCCGATACCTGCACCCGTGGATCCGGCTCGCCGCTCCACTCGACCTCCCGGTACTCCTCGCCCACAGACATGGCGGTCCCGCCCGAGGGGCCATCGCCGTTCTGGGCATAGACCCGGTTGGCGCGCCGCGAGAAGTCACCGGACGCCGTGGCCACCCACTCGAAGCCAGCGGCCACCGCCTGCGCATCCGAGAGGGCAGTCGAGCCCTGCCCGAGATCCAGATAGGCCCGGGCTCTTCCCACCCGCGCGAAGCCCACCACGTCCGCGGCGCCCGCGCTCTGAGCGGCCTGGATGGCCACGTCGAAGCGGTCGATGGCCCGATCGATCACCTGCTGCGAGCTCAGCTCCGCAGACAGGTCGATGGCCACGCTGCAGAAGCCCTCGCCCAGAAGCAGGTGGGAGTAGCCGGAGTAGGCCGCCGCCAGCGCCACCTTCCGCTGCCGGTCCTCCACCTCGGAGTCCGACCACTCCTGCAGGTTCTCGAGGATGAAGTCCGCCGACCAGCGGGCCGTGGAAAGCGGCGTGTAGATGCCCGGGCTCCCCGTGCAGCTGGACTGCCCGTACTGGCTGTCCTTGGGATTGACGTTGCGGCGGTCGTACGGCCAGCGGGACGCCGTCAGGGTGGCGTCCAGCATCTCGTGGGACATGACCGAGGTCAGGGCCACGTAGGCGCCGTAGGCGCAGTCGAAGTCCCCGATGGCGCCGTTGAGGAGCAGGTCGGCATTCTCCGGAATGGCCAGCCCCTCGGCTGGGATGAGGTCGGGCGGCTCGACGTCCAGAAGGTCTTCACACCCCGCTGTCACGAAGAGGCCCAGAGCGACGAGACCGACGCGCACCAGGAGGCTCGCCCGGCGGGAGCGTTGCAGGGTTCTCATGGCTGGTCCTCGCTTAGTCGATTCACTGTTGGTGTGCACGCTCATGTCGCCCTCCTCAGAAGCTGACGTTGAAGGTGGCGACGAACTGCGCGAGCTGCGGCAGGACGTTCTGCTCCCAGAGGGAGAAGCTGCCGCCCCGGCTGCCGCCGTTGAACGAGGACTCCGGCTCCAGGCCCA
This sequence comes from Gemmatimonadota bacterium, assembly GCA_039586555.1. Classification (GTDB taxonomy): domain Bacteria; phylum Gemmatimonadota; class Gemmatimonadetes; order Longimicrobiales; family Gaopeijiaceae; genus JBDHKE01. The sequence goes on from JBDHKE010000117.1 coordinate 13,850, forward strand.
TGAACTTGGTCCAGGTGAGCAGGTTGCGGCCCGCCAGCGTGATGCTGCCGGTGCGGGCACCGATGCGGGACACGAATTCGCTGGGTACCGTGTAGGTCAGGGACAGCTCCCTCAGCTTGAGGAAGTCGGCGTCGTCCACCAGCACGTCCACGTAGGTTCCCGCGTCCTGGATCTCGGCGATCATGGCCGGGTCGAACTCCTCCGGGAACCAGTTCTCCCGGCACTCGGAGAAGAAGAAGCAGCGCACCCGGTAGTTCCCGTCCAGCTTCGAAAAGCCCGTCTTGAAGTCGAACTGGGCGAAGAGGCGAATGTTGTCGAAGAGCGTAAGGGTGGAGCCGAAACCTCCCTCCAGGGAGGGCACGTTGTCGCCCAGGTAGACCTCGGGCGCGTCGCCGCAGGCCACGCTGCCACCCTTTCCGTCGTCACACATCAGGTTGGTTGCGATGCCGTCGGCGCCCAGGGTGGCGCTCACCACGCGCTTGCTGAACCAGGACCCCACGGGATAGCCGATCTGGTGACGCAGGTAGCTCCCGGCGCTGATGAAGTTCTCCTCCGTGACGTCACCCAGGCTCAGCACCTCGTTGTCGTTGGTGCTCAGGGTGAAGTTGAGATCCAGGGCGTGCCGCTCCGTCTGCCACGGCGTGCCGCGAAGCAGCAGCTCGATGCCGCTGTTCTTGATCTCGCCGGCGTTGACCCACTGATCTCCCGAGAAGCCCGAGGAGGGCGCGATCTCCCGCAGCAGGATGGCGTCCTTGGTCTTCTGGCTGTAGTAGGTGAACTCCACGCCCATCCGGTCGTCGAAGAGGGCCGCGTCGAAGCCCAGCTCGACCTCCGTGCCCCGCTCGGGACCCAGGTCCGGGTTCCCCAGGTTGTCCGGGGTCACCGTCCCCACGTTGTTCGGTCCCGGGACCGGCGACAGGGTGCGGATCGCCACGAAGGCGTCGGGCTGCTGTCCCGACTCTCCGTACGCTGCTCGCAGCTTGAGGGTGTTGAACAGGTCCAGGTTCCAGAAGGGCTCCTCGCTGATCACCCACGAGCCGCTGACCTTCGGGTAGGTGACGAAATCGTAGTCCACCCCGAAGGCGCTGTTGTCGTCGCCCCGGATGGCTGCGGTGAGGAACAGGCGGTTCTTCCAGGAGATCTGCTCCTGGGCGTACACGCCAATTGTGGAGTTCTCCACCGACGTCTCGTTGGAGGTGCGGTCCTGGGTCGTGGCATTGACGCTCGTGAGCCCCGGTGTCGGGAACACCTCGCCGTACGCACTCACCGACTGCCTGAAGCGCCGGTAGAACTGGCCGCCCACCGACGTGCTGGACTCGATGTCGCTAGTGAGGGGCAGCTGCAGCGTGGCGGCGTAGTCCACGGTGGTGTAGTCGACGGTACGCTCCCGCACCCAACGGTATCCGCGGTCCGAGAACGAGAAGAAGTACACCCACTCATCGTCGTTGTACTGAATCTCGTTGTCCTGCTCCCGCGTGTGGTCGTAGCCCACCGTGAGCCGGTGCGAGAGCTGCGCGAACGGGCGATGGTTGAGGGTGAGCCCAGCCGTGGTGCGGTCCAGGTTCTGCCAGATGTCGAAGGCATTGATGTACGACTCGGGCGTCCCACTGTAGAAGCCGCGCCTCGGCGTGTCGAGACGGTCAGGCCGGGCGAAGTAGGTGGTCCAGGTGAGGCCTCCCCATCCAGCCTCCGGGGCGAGGTTCGTCCTCCCCGTCACGTATCCCACGTTGCCGCGGATGTCCCACTTCTCACTGGGAGTCACGGTCACGTTTGTCCGCACGCCGTACTTCCTGATGTCGTTGTCAGGCTCCACGCCCTCGCTGTTGTCGAAGTTTCCGGACAGGAAGTAGCGGATCAGGTCGGTGCCTCCGGACATGCTCAGGTCGTAGTTCTGAAGCCAGCCGGTCCGCCAGATCTCGTTACCCCGGCTCTTCTCCAGGTCCACGATGTCGATGGACTCCACGGTGCCGTCCCTGTCGACGTCGCGGAAGTTCTCCCAGAGCCGGCCCTGGGGATCGGCGAACCAGTTGGCGCCCTGCTTGATGGTCAGGTCGAAGCGGGGAGCGCCCGCGCGGCCCCGCTTGGTGATGATCTGCACCACGCCGTTGGAGGCCTCCGTCCCGTAGAGGGTGGCGGCCGCCGGGCCCTTGATGATCTCGATGCTCTCGATGTCCTGCGGGTTCAGGTCGTTCCAGCGGGAGATACTCGCCGAGCCGAATGCCTGGTTGGTGGGTCCCGAGGTCTGGTCGTTGTTGGTCCGCACCCCGTCGATGTAGATGAGGGGCTCGTTGGACAGCGAGAAGCTGCTGGACCCCCGGATGCGGACGCGGTTCCCTCCGCCCAGCATCCCGGTGGTGTGGATGATGGCCACGCCGGCCGCCCGGCCGTTGATGAGCTCGCTGAGGGTGCTCACCGGCGCCCGGTCCACGACCTGGGTGGCGTTCACGACGGCCAGGGTATTCCCCAGGCCGCGCCTGGTCTGCTCGCCCGGGGTGCCGGTCACCACGATCTCGTCCAGGTCGATGGCGCTGACGGCCAGCTCGATGAGCAGGTCCAGCTGCCCGACCCGAGCCTGAACCGTCTGGGCCCGGTACCCGATGAGGCTCACCGTGAGGGTGAGCTCGGCGCCGGTGAGACCGGGGATGAGGAAGCGCCCCGACTGGTTCGTGTACGTGCCACGGCCCGTGCCCTCCACGATGACACTCACGTCCGCCAGGGGCCTCATGCTCTCGGCCGCGACCACGACGCCGCCCACGCTGCCTTCCTGCGCGGCGGCCGGGACCGATGCCACCGCAAACCAGACAGTGGCGGCCGCGAAGACGAGGCCGAGGCGGAGCACCTCGGTACGGGTTCGTCTTCGTACAAGGATTCGTTCTCTCATGCCACCCTCCTTGATTGGGAGGCTCCTCTTACGGAGCGACACACGGATACGCTGCGAGCCACGGGCGAGGGCTGGTCGGGTGCGGCGGGGGTTGCGGTCCATCGCATGAAGACCGCCTGTGCCCGGCCTCGTGCGCTGCTGGCCATGATGCGACTCTTGCGGCCAGGGGGGTGAGCACGGAGCCCGCATGGGGATCGGGACCCGTGATTTCATACCTCTACTTTGGCGCCGGATGACGGCGACTGCAAGAGCCTACGGATTCCCCTCGCCCAAGGGAACGGTGCACGCTCCAAACCTGACCGGCACACTCCGTGGCGTTCTGGCGAGGACCCGCTGCCCCGGGGAAGTGAGCCAGGCAAGCGCGTAGAAGGCGGAGACCAGCAGAAGGAGCGCCCGAATGCCCAGCCAGAAGCTCACGGATTCCAGGAGCGCGCCGGCCAGGGCCCCCAGTAGATTCGCGCCTAGAGCCAGGTCCTTCCGCGAGGCGATGGCGAAGGAACGGACGAACACGATGCCGCTGAAGACCATGGGGAGCGTGGTCAGAGCCCCCACCACGGGCGCCTTCACCCCATACGGGAGAGAAGCGAAGCGAGCGAGATCGACGAGGTACAGCGCGAGGGCCGAAGCCAGCAGAGCCACGTACACGGGCATCAACGGGAGGCGCGGCCGTACTTTCGCGATCAGGTTCGCGAGCAGGACCATGGAGAGAACCCCCGATATGATGACGGCATTCACCAGCCAGGTGTTTCCCAGCACCACCGAAGCCTTGCTGATGTTCTGAACCTCCAACAGGAGGAAGGCCGCACCGAGGAAGAAGAAGTGCCAGTTCGAGCGATCCCACCGGGCTGGATTGAGCCCAGGAACGCCGAACCTCCGGGTCACTATGAAGAGCAGGATGCCCAACAGCCCTGCCAGGAGAAAGTAGAGGGATGGGATGCCAGGCTCCTCGAGGTAGATATAGGGCCAGTCGTCCTCCGCCAGACGCGTCGAGTAGGAGAGCTGCACGGGATCGGATTCCCGGAAGGAGCGGATGAGCTCTGCCAGGTCGGGGGTCCGGGCAATGTGGTCGCGAACCCTCTGCAGATCACCGGTGACGAAGACCACGCCACCCCAGCCCAGATCGGTGGTCGGGATCTTGAAGACCAGCGGATCCTCCCCGAAGACGTCCCGCAACGTCCTGGCCATGCGGTCGGCGATGAAGGGTTTCTCGGCCTCGAAGCTCAGGAAGAGAATCCCTCCGGGTCTGAGCAGCGCCCTGGCCTGCCGGAAGCTCTCCCTGGTGTAGACGTAGTGGTCCAGCCGGGCGTTGGTCATGGACGTGGTGGTGTGCGAATCCAGCAGGCCGAATACGACCACGTCGTAAGTCTCGGCAGTGCGAGCGAAGAAGGACCGCGCATCGTCCGTCACCACCCGGACCCTCCCCGAGTCGTACGGCCTCTCAGGGTGGTAACGTCTTCCGAACCGGATGATCGCCGGATCGATCTCCACCGCCGTGATTCGCTCGACACCCTGGCGCAACGCTCCTGCTGCGTCGTTTCCCGAGCCGGCCCCCACGAGCAGAGCTGCCGAGGGCTCTGGATGAAGCAGGAACGGCAGATCGTACTGGCTCACGGATGAGGGCGGTTTTCGGTGCTCGGGAACCCTGGCTACTGTCTCCGGACGGAGATCGAGAAGGACCTGATAGCCCGCATTGTTTACCTGAAGCGTGTGCCGCCGCGTGATCACCTGGTCGCTATTCCTGATGAGGGCAAGCTTCTGGTAAGGCGACCAGACCACCTCCTCTGCCTTGTCCCAGTACCCTGCAAGCGCGACGAGAAGGGGAAGAAACACCAATAGAATCAGTTGCTTCCTTGACGTACGACGCCTGGCGAAGAACGGAAGGAAGAGGACCCCCAGGACCCCGAACCAGAGAGCTGGTGGCTGATGCATCCTGCTCAGCAGCACGAACAGCCAGATGCCGGCGAGGCTGCCCATCACGTTGACCGAGTAGGCGAGAATAGGCTGCGGGTGCTCGTCCATGAGGAAGCCCAGAGCCCGTCCGATGGGGATGAAGGCAACCGCAACGAGCAGCATCACCAGGAATGTGAGGGCCAGGGCCAGGGAGAACCGAGCAACGGTCCCCCAGAAACCGTCTCCGCCACCTCCGTACCACCAGATGTTCAGATCCCCCATGGCGCTCAGATACCCGCTGATCCCCTGGACCGGAGCTCGCGTCAGAGGAAGGGCCAGCAGGCCCACCAGAGCCACCAGCGGCCAGATGGCCAGATTGAACGAAACCCTCCGTCTCCCGCTGAACAAACCCACACCCAAACCCAGGAAACAGACCACGAGGATCGTGTTCTGCAGGTAGGCGAAGATGCGGACCTCGGTTCCGATCC
>JBDHKE010000118.1:0-15121 GCA_039586555.1 Gemmatimonadota bacterium
GGATGTTGTGGATGGAGAAAGGCTCGTGGCCCACCGTGGTATACTGGACCCCGTCCTCGCCGATCTCAACGGTGGGGAAGTCCTCGCTGAACGGCTCGCGGAAGTCCCGCATCCGGTTGTAGCTGGCGAAGAACCGGTTGGCGAACCTGTCTCCACGGCTATTGATTTCCAGAGCGAACGAGTTCAGCTCGTTGTTGATGGCGTAACCCGAGTTCTGGAAGGGCAGGCTGCTCGAGTTGGGACCCCGGCCCGTATTGTTGAAGCTCAAGACGAAGGGGTGCGGCGGCAGGTCCCGCTTCGCGTCCAGCCAGTTGTAGCGGAAGGTCAGGTTGTTGTTGTCGTTGATGTTCCAGTCGAGCTTCGCCAGGAGCTTGTTGTTGTTCGTCTCGTGAACGAAGCCCTCGTACGGTCCCGGGTCGTAGTCGTACACGTCGATCATGCGCTGACGGATCTGATCCATGACCGACGCCTCGACGCGAGACTCTCCAAAATCCGCCGCCCCACCCCGATTCGCGACGAAGCTGGTTCCCGGGTCGTCCCGCCGCTCGATCTCACCGTTCACGAAGAAGAACAGCTTATCCTGCACGAGCGGTCCGCTCAGCGTGAATCCCGATTGGTTGAACGAGAGGTCCGGGTCGGCAATCACCTCGGTTCCGCTCACCTTGTTGCCCAGGAGGCTCTCGTTGCGCACAAAGGTATAGGCCGACGCCCTGAATTCGTTCGTCCCGCTCTTCGTCACCGTGTTCACGTTGGCGCCCGTGAAGCCACCCTCACGCACGTCAAAGGGCGCAACCGAGACCTGCACCTGCTCCACCGCGTCGTAGGGGATGGGCTCTGCGGCGGTCTGGCCGCCGGGAGCCGGGTCGTCGAGGCCAAATGCGTTGTTGAAGTAGGACCCGTCCACGGAGATGTTGTTGTAGAGCCAGTTCCGGCCTGCGAATGCGTAGTTTCCGTCATTGCGGGGATCCAGCCGGATCAGGTCCCGGGTGCTTCGCTTCACCGACGGAATTAGCGCCACCTCCTCAGGGTCGATGAATGTGGCGGCGCCGGTCCGGTCGCTGTTCATGACGTCGGAGCGCTCCACGATGACCTCCACCCCGGCGACGGCCACCGCCTCGGCCGGGAGCGTGAAGTCCAGCCGGACCGTCTGGCCGAGCTGAATGAACACGTCCTCTTCACTCCGGGTGGCGTACCCGATCATGGTGACCGTCACGGTGTAGGGCCCCCCAACCCTCATGTTGGGGATATTAAAGACCCCGCCCTCCCGAACCAGCGTTCCGTATTGAGTCTGGCTGGGGACGTGCATCGCCAGCACGCTGGCGCCGACGAGGGCTCGTCCGTCCTCACCAAGAGCGACCCCACTCACCGCCCCCGTGGTCACGCCCTGGGCGGTCAGCGTGGCGCTCAGAAGAGCCGTTCCGCAGAGGGCAAGCAGGGCCGCCCACCCCATCGATTCAACGGCTGTCATACGAGATCGCATCTTTCCCACTCCTTCCTGCGTTTGGGTCGTCTGAGCCCGGCTTGGGGCCCGATAGTCCTCTAAATCAACGAGGCTGCTTTCGAGTTTGGCGGATTCCATCCACACCATCCTGTGGGTCCTGGCCAGTCCGCGCCAGAGTCCTGAGGGGCGGGCCGCCGGATCGCCTCATCACACCGCCATCATGCCTTCTGGAAGCGTTGGCCATGTCGCCGCTCTCCGCCCTTTGAAACCACGTCCCCGGCTTGGGTGGGGAGAAAGCCGTGGGGACCCCGAAACCCGATCTCAGGTACTAGTGCACCGTCTAGAGACCGATTCGAGGGACCCATCTCCATCCGAACATGGACTGCAGTGAGCCACACCGACTCCCACTCCTCTCTGGCCCTCAAGGCCCTGGCTCGATCCCCTCGTCGCCTGCTCCTGGCGCTCGTCGGGTTGGTGAGTGTCGCCCTCGGAGCGCTGGGAGTGTTCGTGCCCGGCTTGCCGACGACCATCTTTCTGATCGTCGCCTCGTATTGCTTCACCAGGAGCTGCCCCTGGCTCGAGGAGAGGCTACTTCGCACCCGCCTCTTCCGGCCTTACCTGCGGTTCGTCGATGACGGATACACCATGTCCACCCGAACCCGAATCCTCATCACGGTTCTGATGTGGGCGTCCGTCCTTCTCGGCCTTCTCGGCCTCCGGGCGAGCGGCGGGCTGGAGATCTGGCTCCTGCTCCTGATCCTGGGGGCGGCAGTGGTGGGGACGTACGCCGTCGCGAGATGGGGCCAGCGCAGGGGAGGAAAGCAAGTCTAGCCGGACCAGTCATCCTCCATCGAAACCCTCTCACCAAGAGGGGGAGGAAGTGGCAGAGCGCTCTGGTCCGCCGCACGCAGCCGGGTGGCTCCCAGCGCCCGCGCCAAGAGGCCCGGGCTGGAGTCAGGCGTTCGCCACAGCCAGGCCTGGATCCCGAGAGCGGGCTCCACTCAATGCTTGACGGCAAGCACTGGGATCATCGCACCCCGGATGACCTTGTCCGATGTGCTCCCTAGCAGGACCCGACTCACGGCGTGCCGTCCACGGGTCCCCATCGCTATGAGGTCGACCGGCTCGTCCGCGGCGAAGCGGAGGATCCCGTGGGCCGGGTGGTAGTCCTGGATCACCCGAGCCGTCAACTCGACTCCCTCTTCCTTGCGCGCGGCCACGAACTTCTCCAGGTAGGACTCCGCCTCCTCCATGCGGTGCTGCAGTTCCTCCCGGTCCAGCTCGGCGGCATGAGGGATGTAGGGCGACGTCATCGCGTAGGGCGGTGCGACGACCCGCAGCAAGGTGATCTGCCCGGACCCTGGCCGTAGCATCCGCAGAGCGGCATCCAGACCGGCCTCACCCACGTCCGATCCATCCACGGGAACGAGGATGCGATCCAGAGGTGGCTCGGGCAAATCCGGATCGAACTGCACCTCTCCGTTCGACGGGCGAATGAGAAGGATCGGTACGGTGACGTGCCGAATCAGGTGGTCCGCGACGCTTCCCAGCCAGGCTCGCTGGAAACCTGCCCTGCCATGGGTCGTCATCACCACCAACCCGACGTCCTCGCTTTCGACGTACTCCTCCAGAGTCGAGGTCACCGGACCTTCCAGCAGGACCTCGGAAACGGGACCGTCCACGGGAAGCGCGATCCTCGCCCGCGCGTCTTCCAGGTACGCGGATTCCCGGGCGCGGTTGTCCGACTCCCAGCGGAGCCGATGCTCGGCGGAGATGGCGGGTGGAGCGGTCTGGGGAAATGGGTTGTGAACGAGCACGAGGCGGATCGCGGCCCCCGTACGCTCGGCCAGAGCCGCGGCGTAGGGGAGGGCCGATTCCGCGAAGACAGAGCCGTCGAGCGGCACTACAATCGATCGGTACATTGGGGGTCGTCCTGATCGAGAAGGTTCGGTTCGCGAGACGGACCGACGGCGGACTTCATGGCTGCCATCCGGCTGGTCCGCACTCTCATCTTCGAAGGTCCGCTCTCTCACCCTCGAATAGGACCCAGGCGCCGCACGGAAGCAAGGGCCCACTTCGTCAGAAGCCGCGGCTCCGGGGAATGGGCAATGGGACGGCACGGGTGTGAAAGCCCTGAATGCCAGCCTCCGGGAGGCGGATGCGAGCGCGGGACGGGGCGACCGTAGTATGTTGCAGTGTTCTAGCTCGCCGCCCGCAAGGCCGGGCTCACCTCTTCAGAAGTGTGATAGCCCTGAGATAGCGTCGAGCTGGCCGTCACCCCACTGCAAATCAGCATCGAGGGATACCGTGATCGAGGAACTCTACACCCCACAGCAGATCGAGCTGCGAAACCGCTCTCGGGAGCTGGCGGAGACCGTGATGCGCCCCGTGGCCGCCAGGTACGACGTGGAGCAGACCTATCCATGGGAGGTCCAGCGCGCCATCAGGGACGCGGGACTCTCCGGTGTCTGGATCCCGGAAGAGTACGGCGGGATGGGCGGAGGCGTGCTCGACCTGTGCATCGTGGTCGAGGAGTTTTCCCGAGCCTGTGGAGGCATGGGCGTGGGCTACGCCGTGAACGCCCTGGGCTCGTTCCCCATCATCGTGGGCGGAACAGAGGAGCAGAAGGAACGGTGGCTGCCCGGCATCGCCGCGGGAGAGAAGCTCATCGCCTTCGCCCTGTCCGAGAAGGAGGCGGGGTCGGACGCGGGATCCATGAGCACACGGGCCCAGCGGGACGGTAACGAGTACGTCCTGAACGGGGAGAAGAAGTGGAACACCGGTGGCGCCGTGGCCTCCTATAACACCGTCTTCGCCGTCACCGACCCCGACCGGGGCGCCAGGGGTGTTTCCGGGTTCGTGGTGGAGGAGGGCACGCCGGGATACCGGGTGGGCAGGCATGAGGACAAGATGGGCATCCGGTGCGTGCCCGTGGTGGAGATCCACCTGGAGAACTGCCGCCTGCCCGCCGACAACCTGCTGGGTGGCCAGGAGGGGCGCGGCTTCAAGCACGCCATGATTACCCTCGACCGTGCCCGGCCCGGCGTGGCGGCTCAGGCCGTCGGCCTCGCCCAGGGGGCCCTGGACCTCGCGATGCAGTATACGCACGAGCGTCAACAGTTCGGGCAGTCCGTCAGCTCGTTCCAGGGAGTCCAGTGGATGCTCGCGGACATGGCGACCCAGATCGAGGCGGCGCGCCAGCTGGTGCGCCACGCCGCTCGGGTCATCGACTCGGGGCACCGGCACATCACCAAGGTCTCGGCCATGTGCAAGCTGATGGCTACCGACGTGGCGATGCACGTGACCACCGACTGTGTTCAGCTCTTCGGCGGGTACGGCTACTGCAAGGATTACCCCATCGAGAAGTACATGCGGGACGCCAAGATCACGCAGATCTACGAGGGCACCAATCAGATCCAGCGGCTGGTGATCGCGCGGAGCCTGATGCGGGAAGCCGCGAGCGGCGGGACAGAGTAGGTCAACGAGAACCCCGTCAAGGAGCGCGCAAGGTCCGCGCGCACTCGTTCAACACCGCCAGTTGCCGCTCCGCATCGTCCACGGTGAAGGATCTCGGATGCATGCCGCAGGGGGGCGTGACCAGATCGCCCGGCTGACAATCCCGCACATCTCCTGCGCTGGTGATCCCCCACGCAATCCGCTTCCCCATCCTGTAGCGGCGGTATCGCGTGACGTCGTAGCGCGCCGCGTCGTGGCTGATCAACTCCATGTCCGACGCGAACAGGCGGTCCCAATCCATCGGACCGCAGGTGTGCACTGCCGGAACGATCGGAAACTCGCTCAAGTGTGAGAGCACCTCTCGCCACGAGTCCTCGAACCTGAAGCCTACATGCCCAAGGGCCGGTTCGTCTAAGAACACCAGCACCCGTCCAACCTGCAGCCCCTCCAGAATCGCCAGCAGATGCAGGTAGACCCGAAGCTCCGCTTCCTCCACCGCGTACCCGCCCATTGCGAGCGTGGCAGGACCGACACACTGCACCTTCACGATCTCGCGGCCGGCGGTCGCTGCCTGGAACTCTCGCAGACAGCTCAGCCGTCCTGGCTCCTTTATGTAGTCCAGCATCGCGTCGCCGCGGGTGGGCAGCTCGGGTAGGAAGGGGACGTCGTGGCGCAAGCTGTACGCGACGGCGTCGCCAGGTTCGTCGTGGGGCAGCGACCCGATTTGCGTCGTCAGGGGATGTCCACGATTCCGTGGTTCAGGGCTGCGGAGTCCCGTCATCGGTCTCCTCCTGGGCGTTCCTTTGTTTCCCTAGCAGGCCTGCCAGCAAGACACAGGCCCGCCATACAAGAAAAAGGCCCCCACCTTCCAGTGGAGGCTCAGCGAATCGACGTCGGTCTGACGATCAGGTCACGTGGCCTCCACCGCGGTTGGAGGCGCCAGGCATGCCGAGGTCGAGTGCGGTCAGGCAGAGGGTCCCAGAGCCGCCCGGCTCGGGGCGGATCCGGAATGGACTTACACACACCGTCCCCGCCCTCCCGATGCGCGGTGCCTGGAATCGAGTCCGTCTATCCATTGCCTGCCTCAGCATAAGGCTTGCAGTCTACCCGGAGCGCCCGTGAGGTGTCAAGGAGTCACTGCCACCGCCACCCGGCCGAACTCCGGCGAAGCCTCTGGCAAGAAAGAGCTTGCCGTCGAAGCCCCTTCGTTTAAGCTTGGACGGGCGGCTGCCGCGCCCCAGCCCAGTCAGCAGAACCAGTAACAACACCGCCCACCCGATCGCCCAGGGGCAGGAGCTGCTCCCAACCGATGCGACGGCAGTTCCTACCCTCAGGGTCGTAAACAGAACCACCGATACGGAGACGCTCTCGATGGAGCCCCAGACCAAGCCCGTCCTGCTCTTCCTGGCGGACATCAGCGGGTACACGCGGTTCATGTTGTCCCACGAGAAGGCGCTAGCCCACAGCCAGATGATCATCGGGGAGCTTCTGGAGACCCTGATCAGGCAGATCGACCTCCCCTTGAAGGTCGCCGAGCTGGAGGGTGACGCCATCTTCATGTATTCGCTGAAGACGGCCGACGGGGAGACGTGGCGCCGTCGAAGCCCGCGCCTGGTCAAGCGGATGCTGGGGCTCTTCGAGATCTTCGGCCAGAGAGTAGTCGAGCTCGGTGCCTACAGCGTCTGCCGGTGTCCCGCGTGCTCGCAGATCGACCAGCTCAGGCTGAAGATCGTCGCGCATTCCGGAGAGGCGCTGTTCACTCGGGTAGGCGGGTTCCCGGTGGTCTCGGGCCTCGATGTCATTACGGTTCACAAGCTGCTCAAGAACTCGGTCGACGCGGACCAGTACGTGCTGATGACAGAGAGCGCCTACCGCGACCTGGCTCTTCCTGAGGACGCCGCAGTTGTCGAGCGGACAGAGGAGTATGACATCGGTACGCTGAAGACGTACCTCTATCTTCCGGAAGTGACCGTGGAATACGACGAGGACGCTATCCGACGGTCGTTCTCCGATGCCAACGTAGGTGTGAAGATCTTGCGCAACGAGATCCGGCGCGAGTACACGGACGTAGCCTCCAATCCGTGGCGCGGTTTTCACTTCAATGCCGGACGGGCGGCCGCCGAGGTCACCGAGTACGACATGAAATGGATCGATGGGATCCCGGACAGCGTCGTGGAGTCGTTCGCGGGCACCGGAAACCCCTTTAGCCTCGGTGACATCGACAAAGGCGAGCACGTAGTGGACGTGGGCTCCGGAGCCGGGCTCGACAGCCTCATCGCGGCGCAGATGGTGGGCCCCGACGGGCACGTGATCGGCGTCGACATGACTCCGGCCATGCTGGAGAAGGCTCGGACCGCCGCGGCAGAGATGGGCCTCGCACAGGTCGAGTTCCGCGAGGGCTACGCCGAGTCTCTTCCGGTGCTGGATGGGTGGGCGGACGTGGTGATCTCGAACGGAGTGGTCAACCTGTCGCCCGACAAACAACTGGTCTTCGCTGAATTGTTCCGAGTGCTCCGGCCCGGCGGACGTCTGCAGCTCGCCGACATCAGCGTACTGAGGCCGGTCCCGGAAGGGGCGAAGCGAAACATCGACCTCTGGACCAACTGAATCGCCGGGGCTCTGCTCGAGGCAGAGCTCCAGGCCACGGTCGTGGCTGCGGGGTTCGAGGGGTTCGAGGTGACGTGGCGGAAGAACGTGTTCGAGGGTGCTGCCCGCCCGTCGCCCGATGCGGAACGGTTCGGAACTCGAGGGATCAACTTTCGGGCGTACAAGCCCGCGAAATAGGAGCCCAACGCGCGCGGCCACGACCGCTGTCACGAAATGTAGTCTGCTCCGCGAACGTCGGTCGGGAAGCGGAGTGCATCCGGTCTGCCCGTCATCCGGGACATCGATCCCGAACCGCTCCAAGAGAGGGATCCCGTGCTAGAAATCGCAATAGGTCAACTCCTGGAGCCTCAGAACGGCGCTCCGCCACCCGAGGTACGCGTCCAGGTCGACCCTGAATGAGTTTTCGGGCCACAGGAAGGTAAAGCCGGGAGCGAATCGGCGAATCATCAGGGTGGGGTGGAAGAGACACAGGACATCGGGTAGAGCCCGGCCATACACGGCCGGACCTTGCTCGCGCCTTCCCGTCGCCCGTACGGTGTCTGAGTATCCGAAGCTGTGCCCGCCGATCTGCGCGGGGGAAGCAGTGCTCACCGGCCCCAGGAGTGCCCCATGAAACCGCATCGACTGCCCGCCCGCTTCGTCATCATCTTGCTCACCCTCACCACAGGTCTGCCCGGCTTCGCGCTGGGGCCCCGTGCGGCGGTAGGCCAGGAGATTCCTTCTCCCGAGAGCTTCTTCGGCTTCCAGATGGGCGCTGACGGCCAGCTCGCTCGCTGGGACAGGCTGGTCGAGTACTACGAGGTCTTGGGGCAGCGGAGCGACCGCCTAAGAGTCTGGAACATGGGTCCGACGACCCTGGGGAACCCCTTCCTTGCCCTGATCGTGTCGTCTCCCGAGAACCTGGCCCGACTGGACGACCTCCAGCAGCTCAACGCGGTATTGAGCGATCCACGGGATGTCCCGGAGGATGAAATCGACCGAGCCATCGCGAACGGCAAGGCCGTGATCGTCCAGTCCATGTGCCTGCACTCCACGGAAGTGGCGGCCGGCCAGACGGCGGCGGAGCTCGCGTACGAGATGGTCATCCGCGACGACGACGAGATGCTCCGCATCCTCGACAACACCATCGGGATCATGATCCCCTGCTTCAATCCCGACGGACAGATCATGGTCACCGACTGGGTCCGCCGGACCGCAGGGACCGAATACGACGGCGTTGGATTGCCGTACCTGTACCACCCGTACATCGGCCACGACAACAACCGCGACGCGTTCATGCAGAACACGGTGGAATCCCAGTACGGTGCGCAGATCCTGTTCCGGGAATGGATTCCTCAGGCCTACGTGGACCATCACCAGATGGGTGGCTACACGGCCCGTATCTACCTTCCGCCGTACGCCGAGCCCGTGCGGCCCGAGGCAGATCCAGTGGTGTGGAGGGAGATGTCGTGGTACGGGGCACACATGGCGCTGAAGATGGAGGAGGAGGGGCTCCAGGGCGCTGTCAACGCGGCCATCTATTCCGGCTGGGGGCACTTCGGCTTCCACTGGATCACGCCGTTCCACAACATCGCGGGCATGCTCACCGAAGCGGCCAGCGCCAGGCTGGCGAGCCCGCTGTACGTGCACCCGGAGCAATTGGGCGGATCGCGTCAACTTCCCGAGTACGAGGAGCAGACCACCTTCCCGAGCCCGTGGCCCGGCGGTTGGTGGCACGTACGGGACATTGTCGAGCGCCAGAAGGTGGCGTACCTAGCCACTCTGGACCTCGCGGCCCGCAACCGCGAGGCCGTGCTCAGGAACGCCTATCTCAAGGCCAAGCGTCAGACAGAGCGCGGCGCGGAGGGTTCTCCCGTGGCCTTCGTGGTTCCCTCGGAGCAGGACGACCCCCTGACGATGATGCACATGGTGAACAGGCTGCTTCTCCAGGGGATCGAGGTGCAGCGTGCGTCGGACGACTTCACGCACGAGGGACGGGTCTACGGGGAGGGCACGCTCGTGGTATCGATGGCCCAGCCCAAGCGGGGCGTGATCCGGTGGCTCCTGGGCCGCACGTTCTACCCCGACAATTCCTACACGCGCGACCGCGATGGAGACCCGATCCGACCCTATGACATGTCCACGGACAACATGGCCGAGTTCATGGGCGTCCGGGTCGACCCCGTGGACACGGCGGTGGAGACCGCGCTCACGAACGTGGACGGGATGCTCGAGCCGGCGGGCCAGGTGTCCGCGGGAGCCTTTGGATACAGGGTCGATGGCCGCCAGAACGCCAGCTTCAAGGCCATGAACCTCCTCTGGGACGCGGGCGTGAGCGTGCTGCGGGTGGATGAGGGCGGGAACGGGCTCCGGCCCGGCGACTTCGTCGTCCCGGCTTCCGCTCCCGCCCCCACCCTCGCGGAAGTGGCTCAGAGGACCGGGGTCGACTTCGAGGCTCTGGATACCGATGCGTCCCCGGTCAGCCGGCCCCTGAGCCGGCAACGCGTCGGCATGTACCAACGCTATTACGGCGGCAACATGGACGAGGGGTGGACGCGGTGGCTGCTGGAGGACTTCGCGTTCCCCTACGACACGCTGATGGACGCGGAGATCATGGCCGGAAATCTGAGAAGGAGCTACGACGTCATCATCCTGCCAACGGATGGGGTAGCGCGCATGACCGGCGAGCAGGAGCCCGGAGGCGACCGCAGGGGCGGAAGCCCGACGGACTACCCGCCCGAGTACCGTAGCGGATTCGGCCAGGAAGGCGTCGACGCGCTCGAAGCCTTCGTCCAGGACGGTGGGACGCTGGTAACGTTCGCGGAAGCTGGTGATCTGCCGATCGAGAAGTTCGATCTGCCCGTGCGGAACGTGGTTGCGGACCTGCCGTCCAGGGAATTCTGGTCGCCGGGATCCACCCTGCGGGTGACGGTCGACAACACCCACCCGCTGGCGTACGGGATGCCCGAGCGGGCCCTCGCCACGTTCCTGGCCCGCAACCAGGTGTACGAGATCACCGCGCGGAGGAACGAGCGGATCGTGCCGATCGTCAGGTTCGTGGACCGTGACATCCTTCAGAGCGGCTGGCTGCTGGGCGAGGAAAGGATCGCCAACCGCGCCGCCATGATCGAGGTGGAGCACGGCCAGGGGAAGGTCGTCCTCATAGGCTTCCGCGCCCAGCATCGGGCCCAGACCCACGGCACCTTCAAGCTGGTCTTCAATTCCCTGGTGAGCGGGCGCGTCACAGGGTCGGAGGTGGCCGAAGGAGCGTCAGGAAGCTGAGGAGGGGGTTTGGCGCTATCATCAGGGTGGAGTGTCAAGGAGCAACCACCCCATGCATGGCTGGTCCATTCCTCCTCCGGCTGAGCCCACCAAGACCGCGGAGCAGTTCCGGCAGGAGAGAGCTGCGAAGATCGGGGAGCTGCAGGGTCTTGGATATCTGAGGTCCGAACGGATCCGGCAGGCGCTGCTCACGGTCCGTAGAGAAGACTTCATTCCTCGGCTCTACCGGGACTACGCCTACCTCGAGGTCCCTCTGCCCCTGCCCGGGAAGCGAGCCACGATCTCCTGCCCTCACAGCTATCCCCTGTTCTACGAGCCGTTGGGGCTGGACCTCGGACACAGGTTCCTGGAAGTGTGTCTGGGATCCGTATACGGAGCAGGGACCGGGTACGACGACATCACCCTGATCAACGCCGACGGTGGCTTTGGATATCCACCGCTCGCACCCTACGACCGGATCTCCGTCACAGCGGCGTGCGAGACGATCCCCCCGCCGCTCATCGAGCAGCTCTCGCCCGAAGGAAGGCTGATCGCGCCGGTCGTCTCCGGATACGACACCCAGGAGCTCACACTCATGGAGAAGACCGGCCGCGACATCCGCGAGACGAAGATCTGCCCGGTGCTCTACGTCGCCTTGCGAGGTAGGTACGGGGCATGATAGCCGAGGCCCAGCTCTTCGAGCCTCTAGCGGACGGCGCCGTGCGCTGCGGAACGTGCCAGCGGCGCTGCACGATTCCGCCGGGCAAGAAGGGATGGTGCGGGACACGGACGAACGAGGGCGGCACGCTCTACAGCCTCATCTACGGACAGGTCTCCTCGCTCTCGATCAACCCCATCGAGAAGAAACCGGTCTTTCATTTTCACCCGGGCTCAAGGTGGCTCTCGGTGGGGAGCCTGGGGTGCAACTTCCGCTGCCCCGGCTGCCAGAACTGGGAGATCTCCCACTGGACGCGCGGAGAGATGCACGCGACGTACGTCTCGCCCGAGGAGATGGTGCGGATGGCCCGGGCGGAGGGATGCGCCGGCGTCTCGTGGACCTTCAACGAGCCGACCCTCTGGTTCGAGTATACGCTGGACGGGGCGAGGGCGGCGAAGGCGGAGGGGCTCTTCACGAACTACGTGACGAACGGATCCATCACGCCGGAGGCCCTGTCGGCCATCGCGCCCTATCTCGATGTCTTCCGGGTCGACGTCAAAGGTTTCTCGGATCGGACCTACCAGCGGTTGGGGCACATCGACGCGTGTGCGGGGATTCGGGACGTCGTCTGCCGGGCGAAAGATCACGGGATGCACGTCGAGGTCGTGACCAACGTGATCCCCGGATTGAACGACTCCGACGGGGAGCTCAACGGGATCGCCGGCTGGATCCGGGACGCTCTGGGGCCCGAGACGCCCTGGCACCTGACCCGGTTCTTCCCCCACCGCGATTGGTCACATTATCCGCCGACCAGCGTCTCGAGGCTGGAGTCGGCCTGGCGGATCGGCAGGGACGCGGGTCTCTGGTACGTGTATCTCGGGAACGTCCCCGGTCATGAGCATGAGAATACTCGCTGCCATGCCTGTGGCGCCCTCCTCATCGAGCGCGAAATCTCCGACGTCCGGAACAATCGGATCGCGTCCGGCAGATGTCCGGAGTGTAGTGAGCGGATCCCGGGGAGGTTCTAGAGCAGACACGAGATGATGTTCTGGCCTGCTCACACCCCCACCGGAGACAGCCAGAGCACCTGATACGGGGCCAGGTGGAGCACCAGGGTGTCTGCGGCTGGCCGGAGCAGCTGACCCGTGAGCTGATCCCTCCAGGTCGAGGACCACGGGATGCCGAGCTCGGAGGCCTCGAACGCGACCGTCTGGGCCTGGTCGGTCACGTTGGTGAGCGCGAGGATGGACTCCCCACCGTCGCTTGCGCGCCGAACGACCGTGAAGACGGCGCTGCTCTTTCCGAGGACTTCCTGCTCCGCATTGGGATGGAAGGCCGGGTTGTGAACCCGGGCGGAGGACAGATCCAGCATCCGCCGGGCGACGCGACCGACGTGGCTGCGGGGATTCCGCAGCATCGCCTCCAGCGTGGCCGCGTCGATGGCCCTGCGGTTGATGCTCCGGGCTTCACCCGTCTCGGTCACCGTCTCGACGTCGTTCTTGCCGCCGGCCATGCCGATCAGATAGACGGCGGGAACCCCCCGGAGGGCCATCTGGATCGAGCGGGACGCAAAGTACCGGTCCACGTGCAGGTCCATGCTCTCCGGTGCGCCCTCCCGGTTCATGGCGCTCCACCAGGTGATGTTGATCTCGTACGGGGCTCGCCTTCCGTCCGGGCCTGCTCGATACGAGACCAGGCCCCCGTGGGCCTCCGCCTTCTGGATCATGGCCTCGATCTGGGACTCGGTGAGTATCTCGCTCGCGCCGAGAAGACCGATGCCATCGTGAGAATCCAGGAAGTTCAGGTACGTCGCTCTGTCAGAGACCTGCGGTGTGGACGCCGCCCACTTCGTCAGAGCCTCGCAGTTCCCCGTCTGAAACGTGTGTAGCACGAGCGGAGGCAGGGCGAAGTTGTAGACCAGCTGTGCCTCGTCGCTCCCGTCCCCGAAGTAGGCGACGTATTCGCGATAGGGAACGTTCGCCTCGGAAACCAGCGCGACACGGGGCGCGACCACGTCGAGGACGGCTCGAAGAAGCCTGATGACGGCGTGGGTCTGCTCCAGATGGACCGCGCGCGTGCCCGGCTCGTCCCACAGGTAGGTCACGGCGTCCAGGCGGAGGAGGTCGGCCCCGCGGCGGACGTAGTGGAGGAGGACGTCCAGCATCCGCATCAGCACCTTCGGGTTGTGGTAGTTGAGGTCGACCTGGTCGGGGCCGAAGGTGGTCCAGACCCAGCGGGTTCCGTCCATGCCCTCGAACCGGGTCAGCAGATCCGACGACCTGGGACGCATGACCGTCTTGAGCTCGTCGTCGCTGGGCATGTCGCGGGCCGTGTAGCCCAGGTAATGATCCGTGAAGTCCGGGTTCGCGTTGAGGTATTCACGGAACCAGCGACACCTGGAGGAGGTGTGGTTGATGACGCCGTCGAACATGAGCTCGAAGCGCGTCGCCAGATGCTCGACGTCCTCCCAGCTTCCCAGGTGCGGGTCCACCTCACGGTAGTCGATCACCGCGAAGCCCCGATCGGACGAAAACGGGAAGAACGGGAGGATGTGAACCGTCGTGATGTTCTCGGCGTAGGTGTCGAGGATACGATCCAGGACCTTGAGCGGCGGCTGGTCCGCAGACAGGATCAGGTCCCCGTAGGTGATGAGGATGATGTGCTTTTCCGTGAAGCGCTCAGAGGGTTCGAACGTCTCATCGTCCTCGATCATCTCGGACGTCTTGTGGGCGTAGTACACCTTCATGAGCCGCTCGAGCTCCGGGTACCACGCCGACGCTTCGTCCTCTCCGTACAGGCTGGCCAGCAGATCCAGGATGCGTGCCCTCTGCCGCTCGGTGAGTTCGAGCAGCGGCCGCGCGTAGTCGGGCTGGTGGAGATGGAGACGCCGGTAGACCCGATCCGCCTGGATTCGCTCGCCCGCAACCGTCAGTTCCGCCATTGTACCGCTCCATCCATGGGACGGAGACAATGTACTGCGTCGAGCGATTGCTTGGCGTCATCCCACCATGGGCCCCCACGTACATGACCGCGCGGGACACGTAGCTCGGGCCGCCATCGGTTGATTCCGGAGCTGGGCCGGAGCCCAGGGCACCCGCAGGTCCTGGAGCGTCGGTCCGACCACCTCAACGCGGTTCTGCCGGCATTCGCCCAGCCCCATCTGGAAGGCCATGTTGAGCTGCGTCACGCCAGGCAGGCTGTGGCTCATGATCCAGGCCGCCATGGCGTCGGCAGCCACCAGGTCCGTGCTGGCCAGGAGCAGCCAGGATCCGAGACGGCTCCGCATGTCCACCGTCCGGCCCCCGTGGCCCGTGTTGGGGCCGTTGCCCTCGATGCCGATGGAGAAGTCGATGATGGCCAGGTCCGGCTGCACGCCCTGGACGATGGCCAGGTAGATGGCGGCGATGGCGGCGGGGCTGCTGTGGTCGAAGACGACTCCCCGGTCCGGGATCCCGTTGGGGAGATCGCCGTACCGCCAGAGGGGAGCGATGCCAACGAAGTTCTTCAGCGCGAGCGTCAAATGGGCCCACGAGTGGGTCTTGGCCACGGGAATGGAGATGACCCGGTCTGCGTCCGTCACCAGGCTCGATACGGAGATGGGCCCGAGGTAGGTGTCGGACGGGACCTCCACCCACTCGGGCGAATCCACCTCCAGGGATGCGACCCGAACGGGTCGGCCATACTCCATGGTCAGGCGCGCTACTTCGCCAGCCAGATTC